>JBIIHU010000266.1:0-4917 GCA_044235405.1 Burkholderiaceae bacterium | reverse complement strand
CGCTGGTGGGCATCGGCCTGAGCGCCGGCCCGGCGAGTCCGCTCGAGCGCCTGGTCGGCGCGATCGTCGACCATCACGCACGGCTCACCGATGCCGTGTCGCGGCCATGAGCGCCTCGGACGGCGGGTCGCGGACCTCGGCGCCGGCGCGCACCGGCGCGCTGTCCGCGCCGGCTGCCGGCTGGCCTCGTCGACGCCAGGCCCTGGTGGCCTGGGTCGTGGCGCACCGGCAGTGGCTGCTGCTGGGGGGTGCGATCTCCCTCGGGGCGATCGCCGCGGTGGGCACGCGCAGCTGGATCGGCGAGCAGCTCGCCGCCGAGCGCGAGCGTCTGCAGCCGCGTCAGGTCATGGTCCCGATCGTGGTGGCACGCAAGGATCTGCCGCGCGGCGAAGTCGTCGATCCTGCCGCCTTTGCCGTGCGCGAGGTGCCGCGCGACTACCTCGCGCCCGGCGCCATCGCGCCCGACCGATTCGAGAGCTTCGCCGGCGCGAAGCTCTCGGTGCCGTTGCGCGCCGGCGAACCGCTGCTGCAGACCCTGCTCGAAGGCGCCGACCCGGGGAGCTTCGCCGCGCGGGTATCCGCGGGGGTGCGCGCGTTCACGGTCATGGTCGATGAAGTCAATTCGCTGTCGGGCATGCTGCAGCCGGGCGATCGCATCGATCTGCTTTTGTCCGCGCGGCCACCGGCCACCGCCTCCGCACCCCAACCCGTGGAGGTCACACGCACGCTGCTGCAGGGTATCCGCGTGCTCGCGACCGGTCGTCAGGTCCGGCCGGGATCCGACGAGCCGCGCGCCGGCCGTGGCTATGGTGCGATCACGGTCGAGGTCAGCCCCGAACAGGCTCAGCGTCTGGTCGTGGCGCAGCGCATCGGCCGCCTGACGGCGATGCTGCGCAACCCCGAGGACCGGGCTCCGGTGTCGGCCGCGCCGATCGACGCCTGGGGGCTGCTCGGCCTGGCGGCACCACTCGCGCCGCCAGGCCCCGAGGCGCGGATGGCGCCGCACGCCACCGAGCTGATCGTCGGCGGCCAGGGTTCGCTGAAGCCGTCCCCGACCCCCGCCGCCCCGGTCGCGCAGCCGCCGCCCTCAGCACTCCCGCTGTCGCCGCCACCCGCATCCCCGCCGTCCGCATCCCCGCCACCCGCCATGTCGCCGTCGCCACGGGTGGGCGACGCCACCGCCGTGCCCCCGATCGGAGTCCGCCAGCCATGAACACCCCCCTCAGGAAGGCTCGCCTTCTCGCCTGCACGCTGCTGTGCGCGCTGGCTGGTGCGCCCGCCGGCGCCGCCGACGATCCCGAGGTGCAGGCGCTCACGCTCTATGTCGGGCAGGCGCATGTGCTCGACGAACCCGATGTGCGGCGAATCGCGATCGGCAACGGCAAGGTGGTGCAGGCCACGGCCCTCGACGCACGTCAGGTGCTGATCATCCCCGAGGCGCCCGGCCAGAGCACGCTGCATCTGTGGCGCGAGGGGCAAGCCGAACGGCAGTGGCTGGTCACCGTGCTGCCCGCGGACGCGGCGCGGGCCGCGACCGAGGTTCGCGGGCTGCTCGCAGGCTCGCCGAACCTGCGGGTGCGCGCCGTCGGCGACAAGCTCGTCGTCGAGGGCAGTCACCTCACCGAGGAACAGGCGGCGAGGGTGGCCGAGGTGGCGCGTCGCTATCCGCAGGTGGTCAATCTCGCCGGCAAGGTCGGGCTCGAGCGCATGATCGCGATGGACGTGCGCATGGTCGAGATCCGGCGCGATCGCCTCGAGAACATCGGGGTGCGCTGGAACGGCAGCGCCGCCGGTCCCTTCTTCGGCGTCGTCGGTGATCTCAAGCGCAGCCAGGCGCTCACCCCGGGCGGCAGCGTCGCCGGCATCGACGGGCTCGATGTGCGAACGCGGGTCGCACCGATGGCCTCGATGTTCGGCCTGGCCACGTCCATCGCCTCCGTGATCAACCTGCTGGTGCAGCGTGGCGACGCCACTGTGCTCGCCGAACCGAGCCTGTCGTGCCGCAGCGGCGGCTCGGCCCGCTTCGTGGCGGGGGGTGAGCTGCCGATCCCGTACTCGAGCGGCCTGGGCGCGACCAGCGTCGTGTTCAAGGAATACGGCGTCAAGTTCGATGTGAGCCCGACCGCGAGCAGCGAGGGCGTGATCGCCGCGAAGATCGCCACCGAGATCTCGGCGGTCAACTTCGACGTGCAGGTCAAGGACATCCCCGGCATTTCGAAGCGCCGTGCCGAGACCGAGGTCAACCTGCGCGAGAACGAGACCCTGATCATCGCCGGCCTGCTTTCGGAGGAGAGCACCCGCAGCATCGATCAGGTACCTGCGCTCGGCGACCTGCCGGTGCTGGGCAGCCTGTTCCGCTCGCGCGCCTTTCGCGATCGGCAGACCGAACTCGTCGTGTTCATCACGCCGCGTTTCGTCGGCGGCGTCGAGGAGCAGGTCGTGCGAAACCCTGCCGCCGACCTCGCTGCCGCGCGGGAGAAGGCCGAGACACTGCGCCATCGCAGCGAGCGCACGCTCGGGCGTTCGCGCTTCGTGGAGTGAGCGCCATGTTCATGCTGACCGTCGAAGCCGACGGCGCCGAGCCGCGCCGGCTCACCGTGACACGTCTGCCGTGCCGCATCGGGCGGCGACGCGACGCCGAGGTCGTGCTCGACAGCTGGCGTGTCGCCAGGGTGCATGCCGAGATCCACGAGGTCGAGCACGGCCTGCGCCTGGTCGATGGCGGTGCGCTGTCCGGCACCTGGGTCAACGGCGAGCGGATCGTCGAGTTCGGTCCGCTCGATCCCGCCGACGAGATCATGATCGCCGGATTCCGGATGCGCGTGCTGGGTACGGTGCGCCTGTCGGCGGCTGCCGATGCCGATAGCGCCGGCAACTCGGTCGACGCGCGCGAGGGCGTGCGGGAAGCCGGCGAAAGCGCGAGGGGCGGACTCGAGCCCGACACCGCGCCCCTGCCGCATGGGCTCGCATCGAGGGCGAGCGCGGCCCCTGCCGCCGCGGCTGTCGCCGGCGAGGACGAGCGAAGCTGGCGCGTGCTGCTTCATCAGCGTCTGCTGCAGACCATCGATCTTCGGCGCAAGGATGTCCGGCGTCTGTCGCCCGCGCAGTTGCGCGCCGAGGCTCGCGGCATCCTCGAGACACTCATCGAGGCCGAGCCCGACCTGCCCGCGGCCATCGATCGCTCGCGCATCACCGAAGACTGCCTCGACGAGGTGGTCGGCCTCGGGCCGCTCGAGCGCCTGATGATCGACCCCTCGGTCAGCGAGATCATGGTCAATGGGCCGGCCGAGATCTTCGTCGAGCGCGACGGCAGACTGCAGCCGAGCGCGCTCAGCTTCAGCGGCGAGGCCGCGGTGCGCGCGGTCATCGACCGCATCGTCGCGCCGCTCGGGCGGCGCATCGACGAAAGCTCGCCGATGGTCGATGCGCGCCTGCCCGATGGCTCGCGCGTGAATGCGGTCATTCCGCCACTTGCCGTCAAGGGCGCGGCCATCACGATCCGGCGCTTCGCGGGCCAGCGGCTCACGCCGGCCGACCTGCCGCGGCTGGGCTCGGCCGACGCCCGGATGGTGGTCTTCCTGCAGCAGTGCGTGCTCGCGCGCCGCAATCTCGTGATCGCCGGCGGAACCGGCTCGGGCAAGACCACGCTGCTCAACCTGCTCGCGGGCTTCATTCCGAACGACGAGCGGCTTGTCACCATCGAGGACGCCGCCGAACTCGCCCTGTCGCATCCGAACCTGGTGCGCCTGGAGGCACGGCCCGCCAATGCCGAGGGACGCGGCGCGATCGCGATTCGCGACCTGCTGCGCAATGCGCTGCGCATGCGTCCGGACCGGATCATCGTCGGCGAGTGCCGGGGCGGTGAAGCCCTCGACATGCTCCAGGCGATGAACACCGGGCACGATGGTTCGCTGACCACCGTGCATGCGAACAGCGCGCGCGATGTGCTCGCGCGCCTCGAGACCATGGTGCTGATGGCCGGCATGGACTTGCCGCTGGTCGCGATCCGCGAGCAGATCGCCTCGGCGATCCATATCGTCGTCCAGCAGGCCCGGGCGGCCGACGGCAGGCGGCGCATCGTCGAGATCAGCGAGATCACCGGCACCGAGGGGCCGCGCATCCTGATGCAACCGCTGTTTCGCTGGCGCCAGGGCGTGTTCGAGGATTGCGGCAACGTGCCGCAGTTCTTCGAAGGGCTCGGCATGCCGGCTGGCGCCTTTCCCGGTCGCCTGGGGATCGCATCATGACTGCCGCGTTCCTCGAAGGCTGGCTGGCGATCGATCCACGTCCTTGGCTCTATGCGCTCGCGGTCGGCTTCGCGGCCGTGGCTGCGGCGCTCGGCCTGGGGTGGCTGCTCGGCGAGCTCTGGCCGGCCTATCGGCGCCGCTTCCTGCATGGCGTGGCTCGGCAGCTGCAGCGGGCCCACATCTATGTCGATGCCTCGCGGCTGCTCGCCCTGAACGTCGCGCTCGTCGCGTTGTCCACGCTGACGGCCTTCATGCTGACCGGCGCCGCGATCGTGTCGCTCGCGGTGGCGCTCGCCTGCGGCTTCGTGCCGCGGCTGATGCTGTGGTGGTTGCGGCACCGTCGCATCACGGCGCTGCGCCAGCAGCTGCCCGACATCGCGATGCTGCTGGCTGGCGGGCTTCGCGCCGGGATGAGTCTGAACCAGGCGATCGCGCAGGCAGCCGCCGAGGTCCCGGTGCCACTGCGCCAGGAACTCGAGCTGATGCTTCGCGAGCAGCGCCTGGGCGCGAGCTTCGAGACTGCCCTCGGCGGGCTCGAACGCCGCGCGCCACTCGAGGAAACCGCGTTGCTGTGCGCGGCGCTGCGCATCAGCCGCCAGACCGGTGGCAACCTTGCCGACACCCTCGAGGCGCTGGCGCAGTCCCTGCGTCGCAAGATCGCGCTCGAGGG
>JBIIHU010000265.1:0-4934 GCA_044235405.1 Burkholderiaceae bacterium | reverse complement strand
TCTCGACGAGGCACAGAACACCACCCCCGAACAGATGAAGATGTTCCTGACCCGCATCGGGATCGGCTCGCGCGCGGTGGTCACCGGCGACCCCTCGCAGGTCGACCTGCCGCGCGGCCAGGCGAGCGGACTGGTGCAGGCGCTCGAGATCCTGCAGGCGGTCCGCGGCATCGCCTTCACCCGCTTCGACAGCACCGACGTCGTCCGGCACCCGCTGGTCGCGCGCATCGTCGACGCCTACGACCGGGCTACGGCCGCGGCAGGCGCGCCGCGATGAGCCCGTCGCTCGCGCTGTCGCTGCAGCGCGGCTCCCGGATCGTCGACTGGCCGGTGAGCCCCGCGAGGCTGCGCCGATGGGTGAAGCTCGCGCTCGAGCATGATGCGGTCGTCACGCTGCGCCTGGTGGCGCGCGCCGAGGCGATCGCGCTCAACCGGGCCTACCGCGGCCGTGATTACGCGCCCAACGTGCTCACCTTCGCCTACGGCGCGCCTCCGGCACCGGCCGCGACCGCCGGCGCCGGCCCGCTGCAGGCCGACATCGTGATCTGCGTGCCGGTGGTGCGCGAGCAGGCGCGCGCGCAGCGCAAGGCCTTCGAGCACCACCTGGCGCACATGGTCGTGCACGGCATGCTGCACGCGCAGGGCCACGACCACCTCGAGGCCGCCGAGGCCGCGGCCATGGAGTCGCTCGAAACCCGCCTGCTCGCCCGCCTGCGGATGCCCGACCCGTACCGCGAGGGCGGTGGGGCGATCGATGCGAATCGGGTATCCTCCCGACGTCGCAACTCCGTACCCGCCCGATGACGGACGTTTCATCGGGCAGCGAGCCCAGGCGCTCGCTGCTCGAACGGCTGTCGGCGCTGCTGCTGCGCGCGCCCGAAGACCGTGAACAGCTGCTGGCGCTGCTGCGTGGCGCCCACGAACGCGAACTGCTCGACGACGACGCGCTGTCGATGATCGAGGGGGTTCTGCAGGTCGCCGAGCTCTCGGCGGGCGATGTCATGGTGCCGCGCGCCCGGATGCACGTGATCGACGCCGCCCAGGCACCCGCCGAATTCCTGCCGCAGGTGATCGGCTCGGGGCATTCGCGTTTCCCGGTCATCGATGGCGACATCGACAACGTGATCGGCGTGCTGCACGCGAAGAAGCTGCTGCGTCTCGGCGGCAACCAGTCGCTGCCGCTGCGGCAGCTGCTGCAGCCGGCCTTCTTCATCCCCGAGTCCAAGCGCCTGAATGTGCTGCTGCGCGAATTCCGCGCGCTGCGCACCCATCTGGCGATCGTCGTCGACGAATACGGCGCGGTCGCCGGGCTGATCACCATCGAGGACGTGCTCGAGCTGATCGTCGGCGACATCGAGGACGAGTTCGACGACCGCGAGACCGGCGACGGCATCGAGCCCGGCGCGCATGGCGCGCGGCTGCGGCTCAGCGCGCGCGTCCCGATCGAGGCCTTCAACCGGCGTGTCGGCGCACAACTGCCCGAGGACAGCTTCGACACGCTGGGCGGGCTGGTCACCGCCGAGCTCGGCCATGTGCCGCGCCGCGGCGACCTCGCCACGATCGGCGGCTGGCGCTTCGAGGTGCTGCGGGCCGACGCCCGTCAGGCCCATCTGCTGCAGGCCGAGCGCGAGGAGCCCGCCGTCGACGACACCGCCGCCCCGCGAGCGGGCGCCTGAGCGTGCCGGGCGGGTCCCGGCTGGCGCTTGCCCTGCTGCCGGCAGGCGCGCTGCATGCGCTCGCCTTCGGTCCCTGGCCCCAGTGGTGGCTGCAGCTTGCCATGCTCGCGCTCGGGCTGCACCTGCTGCTGCGCGCCGCGGCGGGTCGGGGCGCGCGCGCGGCGCTGCCCGGCGCCTTCGCGTTCGCGCTCGGCCACTTCATGGCCGGGCTGTGCTGGCTACACGTGAGCATGCACGACCACGGCGGGATGCCGTGGCTGCTGGCCGCGGCGGCGCTCGCGGCCTTCGCCGCCTACCTCGCCCTTTTTCCCGCGGCGGCCTGCGCCCTCGCGCTGGCCGTGGGCGGCCCCATCCCCGGCTGGCGCGCCGGCGCGGCGCTCGCCGGCGCGTGGACGCTCGCCGAGCTCGCGCGCGGCTGGCTGTTCACCGGCTTCCCGTGGCTTGCGATCGGCTATGCCCATGTCGACGGACCGCTGGGCGCGCTCGCGCCGCTGCTCGGCGCCCACGGCGCGGGGCTGGTGGCGGTGCTTGCTGCCGCGCTGCTCGCGCAGGCGGCGCTGCCGGGCCTCGCCGCGTCGCAACGCGGGTGTCTGGCCGGCGCCGCCGCGGCGCTGCTGGCCGCCGCGCAGGCGCTCGGGACCCTGAGCTTCGTGCAGCCCACCGGCGCGCCCCTCACGGTACGCCTGGTGCAGGGCAACGTGCCGCAGTCGCTGAAATTCGACCCGCGGCGCGCCGAGCTCGCGATGGACGCCTATGCGCGTGGGGTCGTCGAGAGCCGCGCGACGCTGACGGTGCTCCCCGAGACCGCCTGGGTGACGCCCTGGAGCGCGACGCCCCCGGCGATCCGCGACGCCATCACCGACACGCTGCGCGAGCGCGCTGCCCTGCTTGCGCTCGGCGTGCCGCTGATCGACCCCGGAGCTGCCGGGGGCGGGCCGCGCATCACCAACAGCGTGCTGCTGCTCGATGGCGAGCGGCAGGCCGGACGCTACGACAAGCAGCACCTCGTGCCCTTCGGCGAATTCATCCCCTGGGGCTTCGGCTGGTTCGTGCGCCTGATGAACATCCCGCTCGGCAGCTTCGCTCGGGGCGCCGAGCAGCAACCCGCCTTCGAGGTCGGCGACCAGCGCATCGCCCCCAACATCTGCTACGAGGACCTGTTCGGTCATGAGATCGCGAGGGCGCTGCGCGCGCCGGTGTCAGCGACCGTGCTGCTGAACCTGAGCAACATCGCGTGGTTCGGCGACTCCCATGCACCGGGCCAGCACCTCGAGATCTCGCGGATGCGCGCCCGCGAGACCGGACGGCCGATGCTGCGCGCCACCAACACTGGCGTCACCGCGGCCATCGATCATCGCGGCGAGGTCACGGCGCGCCTGCCCGGCCATCGCGAGGGCGTGCTCGATGTCACCGTGCAGGGAACCACCGGGCTCACCCCCTACGCGCGCGCCGGCGAGTGGCCGGTCGCCGGGCTCGCCGCGGCGCTGCTGATCGTCGCGGGCGCACGCCGGCGGCGGGCGCCGATCCAGTAAAATCGCCGGCTTCCATCCCTGAGGCACCCCGCCGATGCTCACCTTCCAGCAGATCATCCTGACGTTGCAGGAATACTGGGACAGCCAGGGCTGTGCGCTGCTGCAGCCCTACGACATGGAAGTCGGGGCCGGCACCTTCCACACCGCCACCTTCCTGCGCGCGATCGGCCCCGAGCCCTGGCGCGCCGCCTACGTGCAGCCCTCGCGCCGACCAAAGGATGGCCGCTACGGCGACAACCCCAACCGGCTGCAGCACTACTACCAGTACCAGGTGGTGCTGAAGCCCTCACCCCCCGACATCCTCGAGCGCTACCTCGGCTCGCTGCGCGCGCTCGGCATCGACCCGCAGCGCAACGACATCCGCTTCGTCGAGGATGACTGGGAGTCGCCCACCCTCGGCGCCTGGGGCCTTGGCTGGGAGGTCTGGCTCAATGGCATGGAGGTCACGCAGTTCACCTACTTCCAGGAGGTCGGCTCGCTGAAGTGCCAGCCGGTCACCGGCGAGATCACATACGGCATCGAGCGCCTCGCGATGTACCTGCAGGGCGTGCGCAGCATCTACGACCTCGTCTGGACCGAGGGCGTCAGCTACGGCGACGTGTTCCACCAGAACGAGGTCGAGCAGTCGGCGTACAACTTCGAGCACGCCGACACCGCGATGCTGTTCCGCCACTTCGACGAATACGAGACCCAGGCGCAGCGCCTGATCGCGGTGCCGCTGGCGCTTCCCGCCTACGAGATGGTCATGAAGTGCTCGCACACCTTCAACCTGCTCGATGCGCGCGGCGCGATCTCGGTCACCGAGCGCGCGGCCTACATCGGGCGCGTGCGCCAGCTTGCGCGCGCGGTCGCGCAGGCCTACTACGAGTCGCGCGAGCGGCTCGGCTTCCCGATGGCCTCCAACCTTGCCCGGGCGGCCTGAATGAGCGCGCACCCCCTGCTCATCGAACTGCTCACCGAAGAGCTGCCCCCGAAGGCGCTGCGGCGCCTCGGCGAGGCCTTCGCCTCGGCGATCCTCGAAGGCCTGCGAACCCGCGGCCTGGCGCCAGCCGATGCCGGGCACCGCGCCTTCTGCACGCCGCGCCGCCTCGCGGTACGTGTCGATGCCGTGCTGCGGGTCGCCGCCCCGCGGCAGGTCGACCTCAAGGGCCCGTCGGTCAAGGTCGGGCTCGACGCCGGCGGCCAGCCCACGCAGGCGCTGCTGAAGTGGGCCGAGAAACAGGGCGCCACGCCCGCGCAGCTCACCCGCGCCTCCGATGGCAAGCAGGAGTGTTTCTGGTTCAGCAGCACCGTGCCCGGCGAGACGCTCGCCGGCTGCATCGACGCCCTGATCGCGCACGCGCTCGGCCGCCTGCCGATCCCCAAGGTCATGGAGTACCAGCTCGCCGACGGCATCACCAACGTGAGCTTCGTGCGGCCGGCGCACCGGCTGATCGTGCTCCACGGCGATACCGTCGTGCCGGCAAGCGTGCTCGGCCTGGCTGCCGGGCGCAGCACGATGGGCCATCGATTCCAGGCTCCCGGCGAGCTCCAGGTGCCGGACGCGTCAGCCTACGTCCACCTGCTCGAGCGCGAAGGCCGCGTGCTGCCCGACTTCGACACCCGGCGCGCGCGGATCCGCGCCCAGCTCGAGGCTCGCGCTGCCGAGCTCGGCGCCTCGCTCGGCGATGCGGCCGACGTCGAGCCGCTGCTCGAGGAAGTCACCGCGCTCGTCGAATGGCCGGCG
>JBIIHU010000065.1:0-15466 GCA_044235405.1 Burkholderiaceae bacterium | reverse complement strand
GTCAGCGTTCGTCGGGGCGGTGTCGGCGGCATCCGCCCGGGGGCGCCAGTCGATGATCGCGAACGCCGTTCCGTCGGCGGCCACGCGCGGGTCGCGATGCGCCGGCTGCCAGCTGCGCTCGTCGAGCGCCGGAAACAAGGCATCGCCCGGCACGTCACGCTCGATCAGGGTCATCAGGATGCGGTCGGCCCGCGAAAGGGCTGCCCGGTAGACCTGTTCGCCGCCGACGATGAAGATGTCCCCGTGCCGCGCCGCGCGGCCCGCGGCGATCGCGTCATCGAGGTTGCGCGCGACGAGGCAACCGTTGGCCCGCCACGCAGGATCGCGTGTCAGCACGATGGTGAACCGCCCGGGCAGCGGCCGCCCGATGGACTCGAAGGTGCGTCGCCCCATGATCAGCACGTGACCGAGCGTGGTCGCGCGGAAGTGACGGAGATCTTCAGGCAGGTGCCATGGCAGCGCGTTGTCGCGCCCGATCACTCCGTTGCGCGCGCATGCAACCAGGAGCGTGATTTCTGCTGGCGCGACGGGCGCGGCGCAGCCGACCTGCGCCACGCTCACACCGCCACCGGTGCCTTGATGTGCGGATGCGCCTGGTAGTCGACGATCGCGATGTCCTCGAAGCGGTAGCCGAAGATGTCGTCGGGGCGGCGCAGCAGTTCGAGGCGGGGCAGCGCGAAGGGCTCCCGCCCGAGCTGCTCGCGCGCCTGATCGAGGTGGTTGCGGTAAAGATGGCAGTCGCCGCCCGTCCAGATGAACTCGCCGGGTTCGAGGTCGGTCTGGTGGGCAACCAGATGCAGCAGCAGCGCGTAGGAGGCGATGTTGAAGGGGACGCCGAGGAAGATGTCGGCGCTGCGCTGGTACATCTGGCACGACAGCCGGCCGTTGGCAACATAGAACTGGAAGAACGCGTGGCAGGGCGCCAGCGCCATGCGGGGCAGGTCGGCGACATTCCACGCCGAGACGATCAGGCGCCGGGAGTCGGGATCCTTGCGAATGCGCTCGATGACCTCGGCGATCTGGTCGATCGTGCCGCCGCGACCATCCGGCCAGTGACGCCACTGGTGCCCGTAAACCGGTCCGAGTTCGCCTTGCGCATCAGCCCATTCGTCCCAGATGGTGACGCCGTTGTCGCGCAGGTAGCGCACGCTGGTGTCCCCCGAAAGGAACCAGAGCAGCTCGTGCACGATCGAGCGGATGTGCAGGCGCTTTGTGGTGACCAGCGGAAAGCCGTCGGCGAGCTCGAAGCGCATCTGCCAGCCGAAAACCGACAGCGTGCCGGTGCCGGTGCGATCGTCCTTGGGCGTGCCGCGCTCCAGCACATGCTGCATCAGGTCGTGATACTGCTTCATGACGTTTCTCCGGGGGAGCGCAGTGCGCCGGCCTGCAGGCCGCTGAAGCAGGCGAGGACCATCTGGTCGACGATCCGCGCGTCGCTCATGGCGCCACCCGCCCGCAGGAAGTCGAGCGTGGGATCACAGGCACGGGCGTAGAAGGCGTAGAGGATGAAGGCGTCGTCGAGTTCCGGGTTCAGGTCGCCTTCGTCCTTGGCCCTGCGGATCAGATCGCCGATGCTCTCGGACAGATTGAGCAGTTCGTCGAGATAGGCCGGAAAGCTCATCAGGCTGTCGCGCAACGCCTGACTGGTGGCAGGCAGGTGGGGTATGCCGCCCGCCAGGCGCTCGTCGAGGGTCCAGCGCAGCAGCGCCTCGAGGCGTGCCCGCGCGGAATCGGTCGCGGGCTGCTGCTCGAGGCATTCCCGCGTGCGCCGCAACAGTCGCACCATCACCGCGCCGACCAGCGCGTCCTTGGACTCGAAGTGACGGTAGAGGCTTCCCTTGGCGATCCCGACTTCGGACGCGATGTCGTCCATGGCCAGCGTGTCGTAGCCATGGCGCGCCAGCAGGCGGTGCGTGGCGTCGAGGATGGCCGCTTCGCGGATCTCGAACTGGCTTTCCCGGAAGGATTTGCGCGCGGGCACGGCGGGGGCCGGGGTAGGGGTCACGTTGGCTGGGGTGGGGCTGGGGGAGAGGGGCGCGCGACAGGCGTCAGCGCGCGGCGGGTGCCGGCGCCACCGGAGCCATGCCGAGCACGGCGGGCGAGGTTCGAGGCGGGGCCGGCAGCGATCGCTCGCGCCCGGCTTCGTCGAGGATGACCGCGTCGGGGCGCACGGCGCGCAGCCTGATGGATGGAGCGACCAGGTCGCCGACGGCGTAGGCGCGAAGCGGCTTGCCATCGACCACCAGCATGGCGCTGCCCCGCCGGCCGGCAGCCACGATGCCCGCGACCTGGATGGCGGCTGACGCGGGGCCCGCGACCGCGGGCCCTGCCGCGCTCGCGACTCCCGACTGGCCGAAGAGGGCAGCCACGGAGCGCGGATCGTTCATGGGCGTGCTGGTGACTGCCTTGCGCGACGGGCCGACCGGCGCGGTGGGCGACGCAACCAGCATCGCCCAGTAGGCGAGGGTTGCCGCGAGCACGGCGGCCGCGCCGAGCGTGGCGAACCAGGCGGGCCAGCCGATCGTGGAGAGTCTTGCCTTCAGGGGGCGGCGCATGGCGGGCGTGTCATGAATCCGCATCAAGGCGGCTGCTATCATTATCCCATGCCGTCGAACACCAAGGCCCAATTCATCGTCAACGAGTCCCGGAGCATGCAGCGCGCCGGCGGCTTCACGCTGATCGAGGTCATGGTGGTCATCGTGATTCTCGGTGTGCTCGCCGCGCTGGTGGTGCCGCGCGTGATGAACCGGCCCGACGAGGCTCGCGTGGTGGCCGCGAGGCAGGACATCGCCTCGATCATGCAGGCCCTCAAGCTCTACAGGCTCGACAATCAGCGCTACCCCGCGACCGAGCAGGGTCTCCAGGCGCTCGTGACCCGCCCCGCAAGCGGGCCAGCGGCGGCCAACTGGAAGGCCTACCTCGACCGCCTGCCCACCGATCCCTGGGGCAAGCCCTATCAGTACCTCAACCCGGGACTGAAGGGCGAGATCGATGTCTTCAGCTTCGGCGCCGATGGTGCGCCCGGCGGTACCGGCACCGATGCGGACATCGGTTCCTGGTCGCTCTGATCGGGGCTTCGCAGGGTTCACCCTGATCGAACTGCTGGTCACCATCGTGGTGATCGCGGTTGCCAGCACGCTTGTCGGCCTGTCGCTTGCGCCCGCCCAGCGACAGGGCCTGCGTGCCGACGCCGAGCGCCTCGCGCTGCTGCTGGCGGCCGCCCGAGAGGAGGCGCTGGTCCGCGGGCGTCCTGTGCGGCTGTCGGCCGATGCCACCGGCTACCGTTTCCTCTTCCTCGGAGACCGTCAGTGGCGATCGCTCGAGGGAGCGCCCTTCGGGCGGGGGCGCACCTGGGATGCGCCGACCGTGCTGACGCTGAGCCGCGCGGATGGCCGCCCCGAACTCGAATTCGGCCGCGAGCCGGTCGATTCCCCGTTCCTGCTCACGCTCGAGCGCGAGGGCTCGCGGATCGCGCTCGCCGGGGACGGGCTCGGGCGTTTCGAGGTTTTGCGCTGATGACCTGGCGGGAATGTGTCCCGGGTCGTGGCTGCCGGGGATTCACGCTCGTCGAGGTTCTCGTGGCGCTCGCGATCGTCGCGGTGGCGCTGATGGCGGCCCTGCGCGCGGTGGGTACCCTCACCGATTCGTCGTCGGAGCTTCGATCGCGCAGCCTGGCGCTCTGGAGTGCGGAGAATCGTCTCGCCCGGATCCGCATCGAGGGCGAGTGGCCCTCCCCGGGCAGGCGAAGCAGCCCATGCGATCAGGCGGCGGTCGTGCTGATCTGCGACGAAGAGGTCATCCAGACGCCGAACCCCTTCTTTCGCCGGGTGGAGGTCACGGTCTTCGACGAGGCGAGAACCCGTCGGCTCGCGCGTCTTACCGGTTTCGCGACCAGCGTTCCCTGAGGGGCTGCCGATGATGCGTCAGTCCCGGGGATTCACCTTGCTGGAGGTCCTGGTCGCGCTCGGCCTGATGGCGGTGCTCGCGCTGCTCTCGTGGCGCGGGCTCGATGCGGTACTGGGCGCGCGAGAGCGCCTCGTGAGCGCTTCCGGCGAACTCGGCGCGTTCTCGCTCGCGTTCTCGCAGCTCGAGGAGGACCTGCGGCGTTCCTGGTCCGTACGCCTGCTCGGCCTGCCGGTGCCCGCGATCGGCTTCGCCGTGGCTGCGGCCGACGAGGGCGGGCCGAGGATGCGGGTCACGCGCGAGGCGCCCGCGACGCTTGCCCCGGGCGCCGTGCAGAGGGTCGAGTGGCGGCTTCGGCAGGGCCGGCTCGAGCGCGGCTTCAGCGCGTGGGGCCCGGCATCCACGAGCCCGGTCCAGGCGACCGCTCCGATCACCTGGCAGCCACTCGTGGAGAACCTGCGCGCGATCGAGCTTCGCGCTTTCCTCGTGGGATCGGGATGGATCGACGCGAGCGCGCTGGCTGCGCGCGGCCTACCGCCCCCGGCACCGGCGCAACCCGGGGGGCCCGGTAGTGGCCCGACGGACCCGCTGGCTGTTCCGGTCACCGGTGTCGAGATCGTGCTTGTTCGAGCCGATGGATCGCGGGTTCAGCGTGTCTTCACCGTTCGTGACTGAGGTCGCGATCCAGCGAGCGCGCTGCCCGCGGCGCGGCTCCGGGCGGCGGGCGGCGGGCGCGCAGCGGGGGGCTGCGGTCATCACCGCGATGCTCGTGGTGGCGCTTGCCACCACGGTGGTGGCCACGCTGTTCCTGCGCGAGAGCGTGGCCGTGCGCTCGGTGGAGAATCGCCTCGCGCTGTCGCAGACCCGCTGGGTGGAGCGGGCCGCGGTCGACTGGGCCAAGGTGATCCTGCGATCGGATGCCGCCGCGGGATCGGTCGATCACCTCGGCGAACCCTGGGCGGTGCCGGTGGCCGAGACGCGTCTTGACGAGACCGTGACCGCGGGCGCGCGCATCGGTGATCAGCAGCGTCCCGCGACCCTCGCCGGGCAGCTCGTCGACGCTCAGAGCCGGCTGAATCTCGGAGCGCTCGTGCAGGCGGGGCAGGTTTCCGCGCCGCACCTGGAGGCAGCGCGCAGGCTCTTCGTGCTGCTCGATCTGCCGGAGAGTCTTGCAGACTCCGTGGCGCAGCGGCTGCTGCGAGGTCAGCCGCGTACGCAGGAGGGGCGAGTGGTCGGTGCGGAACTGCCCGCGCTTACCCGGGTCGGCGATCTCGCGCAGCTGCCGGGTTTCGACGCCGCCACGCTCGAGCGCATCGATGCCTTCGTCGTCGTGATTCCCACGGCCGGCGGAGCGCCCGCGGCGACGCGCGTCAACCTGAACACCGCGCCGGCGGAGGTCCTGGCGGCCGTGATTCCGGAGCTCGACCTGGCTGCCGCTCGGCGCTTCGTCGAGCGGCGTCGTGACACCTTCTATCGCGACCTCGATGACGCGGCGCAGCGGCTCGATGGCCGACCGGTGCTGTCGCCGGCACTGCTGGGCGTGGGCAGCGCCTATTTCCTGCTGCGTGGGGTGATACGCTTCGACCGCGTTGAGGTCGCGAGCGAAACCCTGCTGTCGCGTGCCTCGGGCAGGATCGAGATCGTATGGCAGCAACGCCTCTGAAGCATGGCCTCGTGTGGCTTCCTTCCCGCGCGGGCGGCGAGCGTGCGCTCGTCTCCGAGGCGGTCCTGATGGCCTGCGAGCCGGGGCAGGCACCCGATGCGCTGCAACCGGTTCGCTGCAGCATCGATGCGCTGCCCCGGATGCGCTCGGCGCTCCTGCTCGTCGACGCTTGCGATGTCTCGCTGCACGCGATCAGCCTGCCGCCTTTGTCCGGTGCGCGCCTGCTTCGTGCGTTGCCGAACCTGCTCGAGGATCGCCTGTTGCAGGACGCGAGCGCGTGCGCCTTCGCGCTCGGTCCGTCGCTTCCCGACGGACAACGGATGGTGGCCGTGATCGATCGCGCCTGGCTCGAGTTTGCCTGTGGTGCCTTCGAGCGCCGCGGGGTGCGGCTTGTGGGGGCCTGGCCCGCGCAGCTCGCCTTGCCTGCGGGGCCTGAAGGCGCGTTCGTGCTCGCTTGCGTGGGCAATACCGTCATCCTTCGTGCAGCGCCGTGGCGTTCGCTGGCCGGACATGCAGGCTCCGATCCCGCGCAGCATCTCGAGGCGCTCGAGGCGATGGTCGCGATCGCCAGCGTCGGCGACTCGCCCGCCGGCGCACCCGCCGGCGCGTTCGCCGGCGCACCCGGAACGCTTCACGCGCATGCGGCCGATGTCGCCTGGCGGCAGGCGCTCGAGAGCTTCGCCACGCGCCGCCGGCTTGGCATCGAGCTGCATCCCTGGGCGATCGATACTGGATGCCCGATCGATCTGCTGACGGCGCGCCCTGGCAGCGCAGGACGGCGGCGCCTCGCGGCGATCGACTGGCGCGCCTGGCGGCTACCGGCAGCGCTCGCCGCGGCATCCCTCCTGGTGTCCGTGTTCGGGTTGAACCTGCACTGGCTGCAACTGCAGCGTGAACGCAGCGCGCTTCGCGAACGTCTGGAGGCAACCTTTCGGGAAGCCTTTCCGCAGGCCCAGGTCGTGGTCGATCCACTGCTCCAGATGCAGCGGCTGGTCGGTGATCGCCGGGCCCTCGCCGGGCGCAGCGCCCATGATGACGTTCTGCCGCTGGCAACCCGCCTCGCGCGGGCGCTCGGTACCGAGGGCCTGGACGCGCTGGCGGGGCTCGACTATCGCGAAAACCGGCTGCGTGTGCGCTGGCGGGTCCCGCCGATCGAGCCCGCGCAGCGCGAGCGCATCACCCTCGCGTGCGCGCGCGCCGGGTTGGCGATCCGCTTCGAGCCCGATGGTTCGGCGATCGTGTCGCTGGGGGAATCGGCATGATCGAGCGTGCGATCGCGGCATGGCGCGGCGCGTCGGTTCGCGAGCGCCGACTGCTCACCGCGACCGGCCTGCTGGTGGCCGCGGCCGGTTTCTTCGTGTTGCTGGTCGAGCCTGCCTGGCAGGGGCGCATCGCGCTCGCCCGGGAGCTACCGGTGCTTCGCGAGCAGCTGGCTCAGATGGTCGCGCTACGCGAGGAACTGCGTGAAATCGGTCAGGCGCCAGCCGCATCCGACGGCGCAGGCGGGCTGCGATCCCGGGTGCCGCAGCTCGAGGCGTCGCTGCGGGCGGCGGGTCTCGAGCCAGCGCTGCGCAAGCTCGAGCTGCAAGGCGAGCTGATCGAGCTGCGTTTCGCCGCAGCACCGCACGAGGTCTGGTTCGGCTGGCTCGCCAGTCTGCTGGGCGAGATGCGGCTGAAGGTTGTCGATCTGTCGGTATCCCGTGAGGGGGCGCCGGGTCTCGTCAGCGCGCGCGTGGTGCTCGAGGCGCCACGGGCCTCGCGATGACCCAGACCGCGCGGGTATCGAGGCCGCCGGGGCGGACGCCGTCGACCGTACGCCGAGCGATCGCGCTTGTTGTCGTGACATCGATGGCGGCGCTCGTCTGCGTCTTCCTCGCGCTGCCCGCCGCCTGGCTTGATCCGGCGCTCGCGATGCTCTCCCACGGACGGGCGCGCCTCGTCGACACCGAGGGAACCTGGCTTCGAGGGCAGGGCCGGATCGTGCTTCTCGATGGCACTGCGCAGGCCGCCACGGAGCGCGGCTTCGCGGTACCGGGAACCTTACGCTGGGAAATTCATCCCGCACGCCTGCTGATCGGCGAGTTCGCAGGCATCGTCCAGTTGCCCGCGCAACCCAGGCCTGTGGCCTTCGGCGCTGCGCCGGGACGCGTTTGGTTCGATGCCGGCCGGCTCGACCTGCCGCGTACCGATCTCTCGGCGCTGGGCTCGCCGTGGAACACCATCCGGCCATCGGCGGCGCTGTCGCTGAGCTGGGAGGCTGTCGATTGGCGGCGCGGCGAGACGACCCCGCAGGGTCGGGTGCTCGTCGAGCTGCGCGATGTCGCCTCCGCGATGACGCCGGTCGCGCCGCTCGGCGACTATCGCATCGAGGCGCGGACCGGCAGCGGTGGCGGCGGGGTCGAGCTCGTGACCCTTGCCGGCGCCCTGCGACTCGCCGGTAGCGGTCGCTGGGACCCCGCATCGGGCCTGCGCCTGCAGGCTCAGGCCTGGGGCGAAGGGCCCGAACGTGCGAGACTCCAGTCCCTGCTCGGCCTGATCGGTCAGCGGCAGGGCGAACAGACCTTGATCAGGATCGGAGGGTAGGCGATTGCAGACTCATCGCGTGTCGGCGCCTGGCCGCAGGGGCCGCGGCGCCCCGAAACGCGGACGCGTCGCGGCCGCGCTCCTTGCGGCGGGCTTCTGGGGCCTTCCGCTCTCGAGACTCGAGGCGGCCGACCCGGCCGCCCAGGGCGCGCGCACGGTCGCCCCGTCGCCGTCGGGCCCGACGGCTTCACCGGGTACGGTTCCGGTCGGGGTCGCCCCGACGGGCGGCATCACGCTCAACTTCCGGGACGCCGACATCGATGTCGTGATCGCAGCCTTCGGCCACCTGCTCGATCGACCCTTCATCATCGATCCCCGTGTCAAGGGCAAGATGACCCTCGAGATGCCGCGTCCGGTGTCGAAGGCCCAGGCCTTCCAGTTGCTGCAGGCGCAATTGCGGCTGCAGGGTTTCGTGGTCGTCGACAGCGGTGCGATGTCGCGGGTCGTGCCCGAGGCCGATGCGAAGCTGCAGTCCGGCCCGGTCGGCAGCTCGCGTGCCGAGCTCCCCGGTGGCGAGCAGATCGTCACGCAGATCTTCCGCCTGAATTACGAGTCGGCGTCCAACCTGGTGCCGGTGCTGCGCCCGCTGATCTCGGCGAACAACACGATCACCGCCTACCCGAGCAACAACGCGCTCGTGGTGACCGACTACGCCTCCAACCTCGAGCGCATCGGCCGCATCGTCGCGAGCCTCGACAGCCCCGCGACCGGTGAGGTCGAGGTGATCTCGCTGCGCCACGCGCTGGCGGCCGATGTCGCGGCCTCGGTGTCGCGACTGCTCGACGATGCGCAGCGCGTCGGCGCCGGTGTCGCCATCGATCCCGGGCAGAGGGTCGCGGTCCTTGCCGATCCCCGGATCAACGCGCTGATGCTGCGCGCGGCCAGTCCTGCGCGCCTGAACCTCGCCCGCAGCCTGGTCGCACGACTCGATCAGCCGAGCGAGCAGCCGGGCAACATCCATGTCGTCTACCTGCGCAATGCCGAGGCCGCCCGGCTCGCTCAGGTGCTGCGCGGGGTGATCGCCGGCGACGCCGGCGGCCAGGCGGGGCAGGGCACGCTCGCGCAGGGCGTTTCCACGCTGTCGCAGGGCGCTCCGCTGCTGGGCACGGGGACCGGCGCCGGCACGACGACCGGGACCTCGACGCCCGCGACCGCGCCGCTCGCACCCTCGACGAACTCGTCGGCGCCGGTGTCGATACAGGCTGGCGGCGTCATCATCGCGGCCGATCCCGCGACCAATTCGCTGATCATCACCGCCCCGCAACCGGTGTACCGGAACCTGCGCGCGGTCATCGAGAAGCTCGATGCGCGACGCATGCAGGTCTACATCGAATCGCTGATCGTCGAGGTTTCGGCCGAGCGCGCCGCCGAGCTCGGCATCCAGTGGCAGTTCCTCTCGCAGAGCAGCGGCGGAGGCAGCTCGGTCGTCGGGGGCACCAACCTGCCCTCGCGCAACAGCGGCGGCAACATCCTCGATGCCACCGCGAACATCCTGTCGCTTGGGCAGGGATTGAACATCGGGCTGCTGCGCAGCGGCGCGGTGGTCGGCACGTCCACCGCCGCAGGGACCGTCGGCCCCCTGAATCTCGGGCTGCTCGCGCGCGCCCTCGAGAGCGGCGCCAACGCGAACATCCTCGCGACGCCCAACCTGCTGACCCTCGACAACGAGGAAGCCCGGATCATCATCGGCCAGAACGTGCCCTTCGTGACCGGGCAGTTCACCGCCACCGGGACCGGTGGGGCCGCGGTCAACCCGTTCCAGACCATCGAGCGGCGCGATGTCGGCACCACGCTGCGCGTGAAGCCGCAGGTTTCCGAAGCAGGCACGGTCAAGCTGCAGATCTTCCAGGAAGTTTCGAATGTCCAGGACCGCAGCCTGGCGGCAGGGCTGATCACCAGCCGGCGCGCGATCGAGTCCAACGTGCTGGTCGACGACGGTCAGGTGGTGGTGCTCGGCGGGCTGATCGAGGAGCGGGTCGAGGGCGGTGCGACGAAGGTGCCGGGGCTCGGCGACGTTCCCGTGATCGGCCAGCTGTTCCGCTACGACTCGCGCAAGCGCGTGAAGACGAATCTGCTGGTGTTCCTGCGGCCGGTCGTGGTGCGTGATCAGGCCGGCGCGCAGGGCCTGACCGCGGACCGTTACGACTACATTCGCGGCCTGCAGGGCGACTCCCGCCTGCCGCCGCACTGGCTGCTGCCCGATTTCCCGCCCTCCGACCTGCCGGCGATGCCCCAGCCTTCGACACCGGCCTATCGTCCAGGGGGTAACGCGGGGCCTGCGAGCCTCGCGCCCGATATCGATGCCGCGGCCCGTCGCGCGACCGCGGCACCGTCGGCGCCCGCGCCCGCCTCGGTGGCGCCTGCGGCGCCTGGCGGCCGCTGACCCCGATGGCTGCGGTTTCCCCGGCCCGCTTCGTGCCCTATGCCTTCGCGCGGCAGCATGGGGTGCTGGTGGCTGCGCAGCAGGGCGATGTGCTCGAGATCTGGATCGGACCGCAGACGCCCTTGTCGGCGATCGGCGAGCTCTCGCGGGTACTCGCCCATCGGCTCATCCCGGTGCGCAAGGACGCGGCCGAACTCGGCGCGGCGATCTCGCGTGCCTATGCGCAGCAGGAAGGCTCGGCGGCCTCCGTGGTCGACGAGGTCGAGAGCGACCTCGATCTGTCGCGCGTGATGCAGGACCTGCCGCGCATCGAAGATCTGCTCGAGACCGAGGATGACGCGCCGATCATCCGGATGATCAATGCGCTGCTCACGCAGGCGAGCCGGGACGGCGCCTCCGACATCCATGTCGAGCCCTACGAGAGCTACTCGATGGTTCGCTTCAGGGTCGACGGCACGCTGCGCGACATCGTCAGGCCTCGCCGCGAACTGCACGCGGCGCTGGTCTCCCGGATCAAGATCCTTGCGCAGCTCGATATCGCCGAGAAGCGCCTGCCACAGGACGGCCGGATCGCGCTGCGTATCGGCGGCCGTCCGATCGACGTTCGCGTGTCGACGCTGCCCACCGGGCATGGCGAGCGCGCGGTGCTGCGACTGCTCGACAAGGAAGCCGGCCGGCTCGACCTCGCCAGGCTCGGCATGAGCGAGGCGGCGCTCGCCGGATTCGACAGGCTCGTTCGCCAGCCTCATGGCATCGTGCTGGTGACCGGGCCCACCGGGTCGGGCAAGACCACGACTCTGTACTCGGCCCTCGGGCGACTCGATGCCGGCACCACCAACATTCTGACCGTCGAGGATCCGATCGAGTATGACCTCGATGGTGTGAGCCAGACGCAGGTGAATGCGCGCATCGACATGAGCTTCGCGCGCGCGCTTCGCTCGATCCTTCGCCAGGATCCCGACGTGATCATGATCGGCGAGATCCGCGATCTCGAAACCGCCCAGATCGCCGTCCAGGCCTCGCTCACCGGCCATCTGGTGCTCGCGACGCTGCACACCAACGATGCGGTGTCGGCGGTCACGCGGCTCATCGACATGGGCATCGAGCCTTTTCTGCTGTCGTCCTCGTTGCTCGGTGTCGTCGCGCAGCGACTCGTCCGCCAGCTCTGCGTGAAGTGCCGTCAACCCGAGCCGCTCGGCGGTGGCTGGCGAGCGGTCGGCTGCCTTGCCTGTAGCCGTACGGGCTTCTCGGGGCGAACCGGTGTCTACGAACTGCTCGTGGTCGACGACGCCATCCGGGCGCTGATCCACCGCAACGCGGGCGAGGGCGAGCTGCGCGCAGCCGCGGCGGCAGCCGGCATGCTCACGATGCGCGACGACGGGCGGCGATGGGTCGATGCCGGGATCACCTCGGCCGACGAACTCATTCGGGTGACCCGCGACTGATGGGCGCCTTCCGCTTCGAGGCCGTCGACGCCGAAGGGGCGACCGAGCGTGGCGTCATCGATGCCGAATCGGCGCGCCATGCGCGCGGCCTGCTGCGCGAGCGCGGCCTCGTGCCCCTCGATGTCGTGCCGCTTGCCGCGCAGGCGCTCGACCCGCGGCGCGGCTTCGTGGGCGGGCGGCTGCGCGCAGCCGAACTCGCCGTCGTGACCCGACAGCTTGCCAGCCTGCTCGCGGCCCGGCTGCCGCTCGAGCAGGCGCTGGGCGCGGTCGTCGAGCAGGCCGAGCGCGCGCTGGTGCGCGAGCGTTTCGCGGCCGTGCGTGGCGAGGTGGTCGGCGGCCAGACCTTCAGCCAGGCGCTCGAGCGTTTTCCGCGGGATTTCCCCGAGGTCTATCGGGCGCTGATCGCGGCGGGCGAGGCATCCGGCGATCTCGCGAGCGTGATGCTGAGGCTCGCCGATCATCTCGAGACCCGCACCGCGCTCGCGCAGCGTGTCGGGCTGGCCTTCACCTACCCGATCATCGTCGCGCTGGTGGCGATCGGCGTCATCGCGGCGCTGCTTGCCTACGTGGTGCCGCAGGTGGTCGGTGTTTTCACGCAGACGCGCCAGACGCTGCCGCTGCTGACCGTCGCGCTGATCGCGATCTCCGATGCGCTGCGCAACTGGGGCTGGGCCGGGCTCGTCGCCATCGTCATGCTTGCCGCGGGCGCGCGCGCGGCGCTGCGCTCGCCGTCGCTGCGCCTTGCGTGGCATGCGAGGCTGCTCGGGCTGCCGCTTGCCGGGCGGCTCATTCATGGCGTCCAGACCGCGCGCTTCGCGTCGACGCTGGCCATTCTCAGCGCGAGCGGCGTGCCGCTGATCCGTGCACTCGAGGCGGGCGCGCGAACCCTGTCCAACGACGCGATGCGCGCCAACGTCGACGATGCGATCGCCCGGGTTCGCGAAGGGGCGCCGTTGTCGCGAGCGCTGGGCGCCGGCGGGCGTTTTCCGCCGATGATGCTGCATCTGATCGGCAGCGGCGAGGCGACCGGCCGGCTTGCCGAAATGCTCGAGCGCGCGGCCGCCACGCTGTCTTCCGAGACCGAGCGGCGCGCGCTGGCCCTGACCACGGTGCTCGAACCGTTGCTGATCCTGGTGATGGGAGGGATCGTGCTGCTTGTCGTACTGGCTGTGCTGCTGCCGATCATCGAGATCAACCAGCTCGTGCGCTGATCGCCGCGGCGCGCGTCATAGCCGCAGGGGCGCCGCGTAGCCGGTGAGTTCGAGGTACCCGCGACCGATCGCGCGGCCGCCGTCGAGCACGCGGATCGCGCCCTCCCAGTAGTAGCCGCCGGTGCTAGCCCGCGCATCGAGCTCCTGGTCGTCGAACAGCGGTTGCAGCTCCAGCGTTCGGCCATCGACGACGAGCCGCATCGCGACCGGGTAGCTAGCGCCACTGCGCGGCGACAGCCAGCGGCGAATCGGCTCGAAACGTACCTGCGAGGCCGCATCGGCGGCCTCGCGCCGGCGTGCGTGACTCCACAGCACGGACCCGTCGGTCGCGCGTATCCGGAAGGCCATCAGCGCGGAACCGTCGTCGAGGTTGAGCCCGACCCAGTCCCAGCCGGCGGCCCGAGGATCGAGCACCTCGGAGGACCACTCGTGATCCAGCCATGCGATGCCCTGTTCGACGCGCATCGTGCGGCGGCCGATACGCAGGCTGCCGGTGACCCGCAGCCCGGCTCGGCTGTAGTAGTGACTTGCGCGCTGCGGCTCCGGGCCCTTGCGGGAGTAGCCGGCGTCGCCCTGCAGCCACGGCGGTTGCGAGGGCTCGAAGGCTAGTTCGGCGGAGAATTCGCCGCTGTCGACCCGTGTCGTGTAGCGGTCGTCGGCCGAGCGACGCAGTTGCCAGTCGCCGAGCGCAAGGTCGGTATCGTTGCGCGCACAATGACTGTCCGGGTGTCCGGCGCGGGCGCCGCGCTGCTGGTGACGCAGCCTGCCGAGCTCGGGGTCGGCGATCGCCGCGTGCGCGAGCAGCAGCTGGTGTGGCGCGAAACGGCTGGGGTTTGCCGGGTCGTGTCCGGTGCGGCTGCGAAAGAAGGTGACCTGCACGCCGAACTCGCGGCCTTCGCTGCTGACCCACGCCGTCACGTACCACCACTCGGTGCGGAAGTCAGGGTGTGCGCCGTGGTCGACGGGAAAGCGCAGCCGCGCGCCGGGAACGACCGCCGCGAAAGCCTTCGAAGCGGGGTGAAGATCGCTCGGAACCGCCACCGGCGCGGTAGCGCTGTCGCGCGGTGAACCGTTGGCCTGAATGGGGGTGGATCGAGCGCGCGCGGTGGCGGCGGCGGTCGCCGCCGCCAGCCACCCGATGCCCGCACGGCGCAGCCGGATCACCAATCCTCCCGTACCGAGCGGATCGGCGAAGCCGAGACCGCCGCGCGGCTGGCGGCAAGCGCCGCGACCACGCCAAGCAGCACCAGGGCCGCAGCACTGGCGGCCAGCAGCGGCAGCGGCCAGCGCATATCCATCGTCCAGTTGAATGATTGCGGATTGACCCGGTGCACGAGGACCCAGGCGATCGCGGCGCCCAGGCTCGTTCCCCACGCTGCGCCGCAGCCGATCAGGATCGCCGCCTCGAGCGCGCACATCCGCATGATGCGCGTCGCGCCGACGCCGAGGTGACGCAGCATGCCGAACTCCCGGGTGCGCGACAGTGCCTGCCCGGCATAGGTTGCGGCCACACCGAACAGGCCGACCGCGATCGCGATCGCCTCCAGCACGTAGGTGATCGCGAAGCTGCGATCGAAGATTCTCAGCGACAGCGCGCGGATCTCGCCCGCGCTGCGCCACTCGACCGACTCGGCTTGCGGCAGGCGCGCGCGCAGCGAAGCGAGCACGGCAGCCTCGTCGGCACCGGGCGCAAGGCGCACGGCGACATCCGAAGCCTTGTCATCGCCGGTCAGCGCGACGTACTCGTGCCGATCGATGACGATCGCGCCATGCTGGCGTGCGTAGTCGCGCCACACGCCGGCAACGCGAAAGGCCTGGCCCGAGGCCGCCAGCGGCAGCTCGACGATGCTGCCCGGGGCCAGTCCGTAAAGGCGCGACATCGCTTCACTGACCCACGCCGGGCGTTCATCGCGTGGAACCTCGTGCGTCGTGCCGATCAGAGGTAGAGCCGTATGCGGCGCATCGCGGTCGATCGGGCGCACGAGCAGGGCCACCGGCGGCCGTTCGGGCTGAAGGGAAAGGTCGGTGGCCCGCAGCAGTTCGACGCTCGCGACGCCGGGAATCGCGGCCAGCTTCGCCTCCCAGGCGGGCGACAATCCGGTGCCTGGTGCGCGGGCGTTCAGTCGGCCGTAGAGGTCGGCCGGCAGCACGGTGTCGAGCCAGCTGCTCACCGACTGCCGAAAGCTGTCGACCATGATCGTCATCGCGCTCGACAGTGCCACGCTCGCGACGATGCCTGCCAGCGCGACCGATGCCGCGCCGGGTGTCGCCCGGACCC
>JBIIHU010000264.1:0-4958 GCA_044235405.1 Burkholderiaceae bacterium | reverse complement strand
GAGCCGGTCGCGCAGGCCTATGCGGGCCACCAGTTCGGCGGCTTTTCGCCGCAACTCGGCGACGGGCGGGCCCTGCTGCTCGGCGAGCTCGTCGACCGTCGCGGGCGGCGGCGCGACCTCGCCTTCAAGGGGTCGGGCCCGACGCCGTTCTCGCGCGGCGGCGATGGCAAGGCTGCGATCGGCCCGATGCTGCGCGAGGTCCTGATCGGCGAAGCGATGCATGCGCTTGGCGTCCCGACCACGCGGGCACTCGCGGTCGTCGCTACGGGTGAACGGGTGCGTCGCGATCGCTTTCTGCCGGGCGCCGTGCTCACGCGCGTCGCAGCCAGCCACCTGCGGGTAGGAACTTTCCAGTTCTTCGCGGCGCGCGACGACGAGCCGACGCTGCGCGCGCTGCTCGCCCATGCGATCGCGCGCCATGACCCTGCGTTGCGCGACGCGGCGAACCCGGCGCTCGGCCTGCTGGAGGCGGTTGCGGGGCGCCAGGCCGCGCTGATCGCGCAGTGGATGAACGTCGGCTTCATCCACGGGGTGATGAACACCGACAACATGACGATCTCCGGCGAGACCATCGACTACGGACCCTGCGCCTTCCTCGAGGCCGACGATCCGGCCACGGTTTTCAGCTCGATCGACCACCAGGGGCGCTACGCCTTCGGCAACCAGCCGCGCGTCGCGCTCTGGAACCTCGCGCGGCTGGCCGAATCGCTGCTGCCCCTGATCGAGCCCGACACCGAGCGGGCGGTTGCGCTCGCCACCGGTGTGCTCGATGCCTTCCCGGCGAGGCTTCGGGCGAATCTGCTCGCGGGCCGACGCGCGAAGCTCGGCATCGCGCATCCGGCGGCTGCCGACGATACCGACGACGAGCGCCTGATCGACGACTGGCTGTCGCTGCTGCAGGCAGGCCGCATCGACTTCACGCTGGCCTGGCGCCGCCTCGCCGATGCCGCGCTCGGCAACGAAGCGCCGCTGCGAGCACTCGTCGACGACAGCCAGGCCGCCGCGACGCTCACCGGCTGGCTCGAACGCTGGCGCGCGCGCTGCGAGGCCGACGATCGGCGGGCATCGACCACCGTGCCGGCTGCGCCACGCGACGCCGCCCCGGGCGCGGTACGCGCCGCCTCGATGCGGCTGGCGAACCCGCGGGTGATCCCGCGCAATCATCGGGTCGAGGAGGCGCTTGCCGCCGCGACCGAGCACGACGATCTCGGTCCCTTCGATCGCCTGCTCTCGGCGGTACGCGACCCCTATGGCGAGGAGCCGCTCGCACAGCCCTACGACGAGCCGGCCGACCCCGGCATCACGGCCGCCTACCGGACCTTCTGCGGTACCTGAGCAGGCTCACTCGGGCGCCACCTGCACCAGACGCTTGCCGATCGCTTCGCCGCGCAGCATGCCGATCAGTGCCTCGGGCGCCCGGTCGATGCCCTGCACGATGTCTTCGGCGAAGACCACGTCGCCGCGTCGAACCCATGGCCCGACACGCGCGAGGTAGGCGGGCAGTTGGTGAACATGGTCGTAGATGATGAAGCCGGTCATCTGGATGCGCTTGACGAGCAGTGCGTGCAGGCCGCGGATGCCCGGATCCTCGAGCGCGTTGTAGCCCGAGATCATCCCGCACACCGGGAAACGCGACCCGACGTTCGCGTGGCGCAGCGCCGCCTCCAGCGTCGTGCCACCGACATTGTCGAAGTAAACGTCGATCCCCGCCGGGCAGTGCTCGCGCAACGCCTCGTCGAGATCGGTGCGCTTGTAGTTGAAGGCCGCATCGAAACCGCAGCGCCGCAGCAGGAACTCGACCTTGTCGTCGCTGCCGGCCGAACCCACCACGCGCGCGCCCATCCGCCGCGCGAACTGGCCGGCGATCTGCCCGACGGTACCCGCCGCCGAGGAGATGTAGACGGTCTCGCCGGGCACCGGGCGACCGAGATCGACGATACCCACCCAGGCGGTCAGCCCGGGCATGCCCAGCACCGAGATCGCATGGCTGACGCGGCCGATGGCGGGATCGATCCGGTGCAGGCCCTCGCCGCGGCGTACCCGGCTGCGCTCGGCCCAGTCCAGAAAACCCCAGACGAAATCGCCGGGCGCGAAGCCCTCGTGGCGCGACGCGATCACCCGGGCGACCACGCGCGACACGATCGGCTGACCGACCTGGAACGACGCCGCGTACGAGGGACCCTCGTTCATGCGCCCGCGCAGATAGGGATCGGTGGACAGGTACACCGACTGCACGATCACGTCACCGGGCTCGGCGACCGGTTCCGGACAGACTTCGCGTGCGAAGCAGGATGGCTCCACCCAACCGACGGGACGGCGAGCGAGCACGATGCGGGTGTTCATGGCGCGGGACTCCTTCGGACCGCGGCCAGCCTACCGAGGCGACTTGCCGCTGTCCATGCGAGGCCGTGCCATCCGGGACCGAAACCGGCGCCATCGTCGTGCAGACCCCGCGCAAGCCCGCAATACTGCCAGCCGCCACTTCCGGAGAAAGCTCCCATGTCATTCGTCACCCGTGAGTACGACCAGGGCCTGCTCGTGATCACGCTGAACCGGCCCGATCGCCGCAACGCGATCAGCGTCGAACTCGCCACCGACCTGCTGGAAGCGGTCCAGGCCGCGGCCCTCGACGCGAAGGCGCGCGCCGTGCTGCTGCGAGGGGCGGCCGGCACCTTCTGCGTGGGCGGCGACGTCAAGCAGATGGACCAGGGCAAGGGGCGCGACATCGGCTTCGAGCAGCGGGTGACCCAGCTGCGCCACCTGATGGAGGCCACCCGCCTGCTGCACGACATGCCCAAGCCCACGATCGCCGCGATCGAAGGTGCGGCCGCCGGAGGCGGTCTGTCCCTCGCGCTGGGCTGCGATCTGCGGATCGCGGCGCGCTCGGCGGTGATCACGACCGCCTTCGCGAAGGTTGCCCTGCCCGGCGACTTCGGCGGCACCTGGCTGATGACCCGGCTGCTCGGCTCGGCCAAGGCCCGCGAGCTCTATTTCCTGTGCCCGCGGCTGAGCGCCGACGAAGCGCTGGCCCACGGCCTGCTGACACGGGTGGTCGATGACGCCGACTTCGAGCGCGAGTCGCGCGCCCTCGCGCAGTCGCTCGCCAACGGACCCACGGTCACGCTCGGCTACATGAAGCGCAGCCTGAATCTCGCCGAGCACGCGCCCTTCGAGTCGGTGCTCGACCATGAAGCGCTCGCCCAGACGCGGGCCACCGAGACCGCGGACCACCGCGAAGCCGCGCGCGCCTTCGTCGAGAAGCGTCCGCCGGTGTTCAAGGGCCAATGATCGCGACGGCGCCCGCGTGCGCCCGCCCAACGGAGAAATCGCAACCATGAAACACGACTACGAGACCGTCACCGTCGAGGCCCGCGGGCCGGTGCACTGGCTGACACTGAACCGCCCGGAATCGCTGAACGCGATCACGACGCAGATGGCCACCGAGCTCTCCGACTACTTCGGCGGGCTCTATCACGATCGCGACTGCCGCATCGTCGTGATGCGCGGCGCCGGCCGGGCGTTTTGCGCCGGCCTCGACATCAAGCGCCGGGGCGAAGGGCCGAAGCCCTTCGGTGGTGGCTTCGGCTTCCAGGGTCTGCTCGCCGACGTCTACGTGAAGATGCACCACTGCCCGCAGCCGATCATCGCGCTGGTTCAGGGGGCGGCCAGCGGCGGCGGCTTCGCGTTCGCGCTGGCCGCCGACATCCGTATCGCCGGCGAGAGCGCACGGATGAATGCCGCGTTCATCAAGCTCGGCCTGTCCTCGTGCGACATGGGCGTCAGCTATTTCCTGCCACGGGTGGTCAGCCGCTCGATCGCCTCCGAGCTGATGCTCACCGGGCGTTTCATCAACGCGCAACGCGCGCTGGCGACCGGCCTGGTCTCGCAGGTGGTGCCCGACGACCAGCTCGAGGCGGCCGGGCAGGTCTACGTCGACGAGATGCTCGCGACCTCGCCGATGGGCCTTCGGCTGACGAAGGAGGGCCTGAACCTAGCGACGGACGCGCCAAGCCTCGAGGCGGCGATGGCCATCGAGAACCGCAATCAGGTGCTGTGCGCACGCAGCGAGGACTTCGCCGAGGGCCTGCGCGCCTTCATCGAGAAGCGCAAGCCGGTGTACCGGGACGCCTGAGCGCCCCGGTTTCCCAGGGGGTCACCAGCCGATGACCCCTGGCAGCCAGAGTGCGAAGGGCGGGTAGAGGAACACCAGCACGAGCACCAGCAGCTGCAGCAGGATGAAGGGGACCACGCCACGGTAGATGTCGGCGATGCCGACTTCCGGTGGCGCGACACCCTTCAGGTAGAACAGTGCCCATCCGAAGGGCGGCGTCAGGAACGAGGACTGCAGGTTCACCGTGACCAGGATCGCGAGCCAGACCGGATCGACGCCCTGCGCGAGCAGCACCGGCAGGAACAGCGGCACCGCGATGTAGCTGATCTCGATCCACTCGATGAAGAAGCCGAGCACGAAGATCAGCGCCATCATGAACGCAATGTCGGCGTTGACGCCGCCGGGCAGCCACTCGAAGAGCCGCGTGATCACATCCTCGCCCTGCAACCCGCGGAAGGCAAGCGCGAAGACCTGGGCGCCCACCAGGATGAACATCATCGTCGCGGTGATCTTCGAGGTCTCGAGCGCGACCTGGCGCAGCACGTCGAAGCGGAAGCGCCCGGACAGCATCGTGATCAGCACGGCGCCCACCGCGCCCATCGATGCCGCCTCGGTCGGCGCGGCCACGCCACCGACGATCGACCCGAGCACCGCGACGACCAGCCCGATCGGCGGCATCACGACCCGGACGAGGCGACCCGCCAGCTCCCCGCGACTGATTCGGCTTCGTTCCTCGAGCGGGATCGGCGGCATCAGTTGCGGACGCAACAAGCCGAGCACCAGCAGGTAGATCACGTAGACGGCGGCAAGCAGCATGCCGGGCACGACCGCGGCGGCGAACAGCGTG
>JBIIHU010000064.1:0-15499 GCA_044235405.1 Burkholderiaceae bacterium | reverse complement strand
CCCTCGAGGGTGGCGAGCCTCTCCTGCTGGGTCTTGTCGCCGTGGATCGCGGCCGCGTTCAGCCCGTCGCGCGTGAGCTGGCGGGCGAGCCGCCCGGCACCGATCTTGGTGTTCGTGAAGACGATGACCTGCGCGAGCTGCCGTTCGCGCACGAGCTGCGTGACCGCCGCCCGCTTGCTCTCGGCATCCGGCACCCGGTAGACCACCTGCTCGACGTTCTCGGCGGCCGCGTTGCGACGCGCGACCTCGACCGACACCGGATCGCGCAGGAAACTCTCGGCGAGCTTGCGGATCTCGCCGGAGAAGGTGGCCGAGAACATCAGGTTCTGGCGGGCCTTGGGCAGCAGGTTGATGATGCGCTGGATGTCGGGCAGGAAGCCCATGTCGAGCATGCGGTCGGCTTCGTCCATGACGAAGACCTCGGCATTCGCGAGCGAGACCGTGCGCTGGCTGACGTGATCGAGCAGGCGCCCCGGCGTGGCGATCAGGACCTCGGCGCCCTGGCGCAGCGCGGCGATCTGCGGCTGGATATCGACACCGCCGAAGACCACCGCCGAGCGCAGCCCGGTGTGACGGGCGTAGTCGCGGACGTTGGCGTAGATCTGGTCGGCGAGCTCGCGGGTGGGCGCGAGGATCAGCGCGCGAACCGGGTGGCGGGCCGGCGAGGCGCTGGTGTTGGCCAGCGGCATCAGGCGCTGCAGGATCGGCAGCGCGAAGCCCGCGGTCTTGCCGGTGCCCGTCTGGGCGGCGCCCATGACATCGCGGCCCTGGATGACCAGCGGGATGGCCTGCGCCTGGATGGGCGTGGGCTCGCGGTAACCGAGTTCGGTGACGGCGCGCAGGATCGGTTCGGCAAGGCCGAAGTCCGCGAAGGTGGTGGCAGCGGGGGGTGCGGTGGTGTTCAAGTGTGGGGTGCGGCGGCAGCTCCCGGAGGGGCTCCGCAGTGGGTGGTCCGCGCGCATGCATACCGGGGGTCTGCCGGCGCCCGCGCGGTGACGCCGGGTAACTCGCTATTGTCCCGCATTCGGCCGCCGACGCAAAGCGCCGCCTCCCGCCGGCAGTCAGGCAGCATCGATGCCGGCGAGCGCGGCCTGCAGTTCGGCACCCCGCGCAAGCGCAGGCACCACCCCGCGCCGGGTGCAGGCGAGCGAGCCGGCGACCACCCCGTGCGCAAGGGCCTGCGCAGGATCCCCGCCGGCGGCCCAGCAGGCGGCGAAGGCGCCGGTGAAGGCATCGCCCGCGCCGGTGCTGTCGATCACGCGCACCGGCAGTGCCGGCAGGCCGATCGCCGCGGCCCCATGCCGCCACAGCATCGCGCCGCGCGCGCCGAGCGTGATCACCGCCGCCACCCGCGCCCTGGCAAGCAGCCTCGGACCGAGCCCGACGGCGTCGCTGTCCGGCGGCATGCCGCAAAGCATCGCCGCCTCGACCTCGTTGGCGATCACCACGTCGACGAGCGCCCACAACGACTCATCGAGGGGGCCGGTGGCGGGCGCGGTGTTCAGCAGGGTGGTCGCGCCGGCCGCCCGCGCCAGCGCGAAGGCGCGCATCGTCGCGGCAAGCGGGCTCTCGAGCTGCGAGAGCACGAGTCGCGCGCCCGCGATCCGGTCGCCCGCAAGATCGACATCGGCCGGCGTCGGCGCGAGGTTGGCCCCCGGCGCGATGACGATGCGATTCTCCCCGCCTTCCTCGACCATCACCAGCGCCTGGCCGGTCGCCTGCCCCGGCGCACCGGGCACCACGCGGGCGTCGATCCCTTCGACGGCCCAAAGCGCGCGCGCGGCCGCTCCGGCAGCGTCCTCGCCGAGGCCCGCCAGCAGCGACACCGGCACGCCGCAGCGCGCCGCCTGGATCGCCTGATTGCTGCCCTTGCCGCCGGGCGTCTCGAGCGCATCGCGGCCGACCAGCGTCTCGCCGGCTCGCGGGCAGCGATCGACCACCACGCTCAGATCGCGCATGTAGCTGGCCAGCACGAACAGGGCGGGCGCCGCCGCCATGACCTGGGCATCCATCTCGTCGCCGTCTCCCGTGGACGCAGCGCCACGCGGCGCGCGCCCCGAGCATCGCGCGGGCGCCGACCGGCCGTCAAACGGCCCTGCCCGGCCCAAGGCGCGACACGATCGCGATACTGGATAAAATGCCAGTCATGCCCTTCGCGCCCCGCCTGGCCTTCGTCGATGTCGAGACCACCGGCATCTCGCCCCAGCATGGGCGCATCACCGAGATCGCGGTGGTGCGCGTCGAACACGGCCCGCAGGGCTGGCAGGCCCGTGAATGGAGCACCCTGGTCGACCCTGGCGTGCCGATTCCCCCGGAGATCCGCTTCCTCACCGGCATCGACCAATCGCTGCTGCAGGGCGCGCCACCCTTCGAGGCGATCGCGGCGCAGCTGCGCGAATGGCTCGACGGCGCGCTCTTCGTGGCCCACCTCGCCCGATTCGACTACGGCTTCGTGCGCGCCGAGATGGCGCGCGTCGGCCTGCCCTTCGCCGCGCGTACGCTGTGCACGGTGCGGCTGTCGCGTCGGCTCGACCCGAACGCACCCTCGCACAGCCTCGATGCGATCATCGCGCGCTGGGGCCTCGACGCCACAGGCCGGCACCGCGCGCTGGGCGACGCCCGCGCCCTGTGGGCCTTCGCTCAGGCGCTTGCCGCACGCCACGGCGAGGCCGCGTTGCGCGACGCCGCGGCGCGCCTGCTGCGCCACCCCGGGCTGCCGGCGCACCTCGACGCCGACGCCCTCGAGGCGGTGCCCGCGGGTCCCGGCGTCTACGCGATGCTCGGCGAGCACGGCCAGCCGCTCTACGTGGGTCGAAGCCGTCATCTGCGGCGGCGCGTGGCCAGCCACTTCAGCACCGATCCCGGGCGCGCGCGCGCGGTCAGGCTGGCCGCCGAAACCCACCGCCTGACCTGGCAGCGAACCGCCGGCGACTTCGGCGCCAGGCTGCTCGAGGGGCAATGGATCCGCGAGCGCCAGCCCAGCCACAACCTCGCGCAGCGCCGCCGCCGCGCCTGGGTGCTGCGCGTGGCACCCGACGACCCGCGCCCTCAGTGGATCGAGACCCACCGTCTGGCGAGCGGCGAGGAGGCCGGATGCTTCGGGCCTTTCGCATCCCGTGCGGCAGCGCGCGCCGCGCTCGCCGCCGCCGCCGATGCGGCAAGTCTGTGCCTCGCGGCGCTCGGGCTGGAGCGGCGGCGCGCCGGCGAAGCCTGCTTCCGGCACCAGCTCGGCCGCTGCGCCGGTGCCTGCGTGGGCAAGGTGGCACCGGCCGCGCAGGCGGCGAGCCTGCAGGCGGCGCTCGCCGACTGGCGAATCCCGCCCTGGCCCTTCGGCGGGGCGGTCGCGGTGGTCGAAGGCGCCCCGGGCGGCGAGACCCACTGGCATCTGTTCGACCGCTGGCGGCACCTCGCCACGGTCTTCGACGCCGCCGCCGCCCGCGGCGCGGCCGCGCCGCCGCCTGCCCCGATCCCGCTCGAGCCCGAGATCTACCGCCTGCTGCGACAGCGGCTCGCATCGCCGCCCGCCGGGCCGCCGGCCGAGGCCCCGGCGACCCGGTCGCGACCTTCGGCAGGCCGCCTCGAATCCGCGATAATTCCGCTCGACGCGATCGCACCCGACGAGCGCCCCCAACCGGAGTCGACCATGCCCGCGAGCCCTGCCGCCCCGAGCGCTTCCATCGCCGCCGATACCCGCGTGCCGCACGACGGCCTGAGCCTCGTGCGCGGCGACACCTCCGTGCCGCTGCTCGAGCTCACCATCCCGGCCTTTCTTGCGCGCGCGGTGGCCGCCGGCGGCGACCGCGAGGCGGTGGTGTTTCGCGAGCAGGGGGTGCGCTGGAGCTGGCGCGAGTTCGCGCAGCGCGTCGACGAACTCGCCGCAGCGCTGCTCGCCATCGGCGTCGAGCGCGGCGACCGTGTGGGCATCTGGTCGCCCAACCGCTTCGAGTGGGTGGTGACGCAGTTCGCCACCGCGCGTATCGGCGCGGTGCTGGTCAACATCAATCCCGCCTACCGGCTGGCCGAGCTCGAGTACGCGCTCAACAAGGTCGAGATGAAGGCGCTGATCAGCGCCGACCGCTTCAAGACCAGCGCCTACCTCGAGATGCTCCAGACGCTCGCCCCCGAACTCGCGCACTGCGCGCCCGGCGAGCTGCACAGCGCCCGGCTGCCCCACCTGCGCAGCATCGTGCGCATGGGCGAGGAGCCCACCGCGGGGATGTACAACTACCCGGCGCTGCTCGCGATGGCCGGGCCCGCCGAGTTCGCCCGGCTCGACGCGATCACGGCCGCGCTCGACCCGCACGATCCCATCAACATCCAGTTCACCAGCGGCACCACCGGCAGCCCCAAGGGCGCCACCCTCACGCACCACAACGTGGTGAACAACGGCCGCTTCATCGCGCAGGCGATGCGGCTGGGCCCGACCGACCGGCTGTGCATCCCGGTGCCGCTCTACCACTGCTTCGGCATGGTGCTGGGCGTGCTCGCCTGCGTGACCGAGGCCTCGTCGATGGTCTTCCCCGGCGAGGGATTCGACCCGGTGGCCACGATGCGCGCGGTCTCCGAGGAGCGCTGCACGGCGCTGCACGGCGTGCCCACGATGTTCATCGCCCAGCTCGATCATCCCGATTTCCCGAAGCATGACTTCCGCTCGCTGCGCACCGGCATCATGGCCGGCGCCCCCTGCCCGATCGAGACCATGAAGCGGGTGGTGAGCGAAATGCACATGACCGAGGTCACGATCGCCTACGGCATGACCGAGACCAGCCCGGTCTCCTTCCAGAGCGCGACCGACGACCCGCTCGAAAAGCGCGTCAGCACGGTCGGGCGCATCCAGCCCCACCTCGAGGTCAAGGTCATCGACGCCGACGGCAGGCTCTGTCCGGTGGGGGTGAAGGGCGAGCTGTGCACGCGCGGCTACTCGGTCATGCAGGGCTACTGGAACGACGAGGCCCGCACCCGCGACACCGTGCGCGACGGCTGGATGCACACCGGCGATCTCGCGACGATCGACGCCGAGGGCTACTGCAACATCGTCGGCCGGGTGAAGGACATGCTGATCCGCGGCGGCGAGAACGTTTACCCGCGGGAGATCGAGGAGTTCCTCTACCGCCACCCCAAGGTGCAGGACGTCCAGGTCTTCGGCGTGCCCGACCCGAAGTTCGGCGAGGAAGTCGCCTGCTGGGTGGTGCTGAAGGCGGGCCAGCAGGCCACCGAGGAGGAGGTCCGCGACTTCTGCCGCGGCCAGATCGCCCACTACAAGATCCCGCGCTACGTGCGCTTCGTGGCCGAACTGCCGATGACCGTCACCGGCAAACCGCAGAAATTCGTGATGCGCGAGGCGATGGTGCGCGAGCTCGGGCTGGCCGAGCAGAAGACCGCCTGAGCGGCGCGCCGCCGCCCGCCCCTACACCCGACCACCCGCCGCGCGCATCATGAATCCGCCCCGTGATCGCGACCACGACGTCCTGGTGGTCGTCGATGTGCAAAACGACTTCTGCCCGGGTGGCGCGCTCGCGGTGCCCGACGGCGATGCCGTGGTGCCGGCGATCAACCGCATCGCGCCGGACTACGACCACATCGTCCTGACCCAGGACTGGCATCCGCGCGGCCATCGCTCCTTCGCCTCGGCCCACCCCGGGCGCGCGCTCTACGAGCGCGTGGCGATGCCCTACGGCGAGCAGGTCCTGTGGCCGGAGCACTGCATCCAGGACACGCCGGGCGCAGCGCTGCATGCCGGGCTGCGGCTGCCTGCCGCGCAGCTGGTGCTGCGCAAGGGCTTCCGCGCCGGCATCGACTCCTACTCGGCCTTCTTCGAGAACGACCAGCGCACGCCCACCGGGCTGGCGGGCTACCTGCGCGAGCGCGGCCTGCGGCGGGTGGTCCTCACCGGGCTGGCAACCGACTTCTGCGTGGCCTGGTCGGCGCTCGATGCGCGGCGCCTGGGCTTCGATGCGGTGGTGCTGCTCGAGGCCTGTCGGGCGATCGACCTCGATGGCTCGCTCGCGCAGGCGCTGGCGCGGATGCGGCAGGCCGGCGTGACCCTGGTCGAGCCCGGCGCCCCGGTGGCCTGAGCGGCCGGCCGGGGCAGGCCTGGTGTTTCAGGCGGCCGGCAGCGCGCGCGCCCGCAGGCGCATCGACAGACCCACCGGGGTCATCGTGAACGAAAGCCGTTCTGCCGCCGGGCGGCCATCGGGGGTGTCGACCGACGCGATCTCGAAGCGCCCGAGCAGCACGGCGAGCGCCATCTTCATCTCGAGCAGCGCGAGGTAGCGCCCCGGGCAGATGCGCGGCCCCGCGCCGAAGGGCATCGAGATGCGCCTGGCGGCATTGGCCTGCTGCCCGGGCCCGCCCTCGGTCAGCCAGCGCTCGGGCAGGAACTCGGCGGCACGCGGCACGAAGACCTCGGCCACGCTGTCGCGGCGCAGCATGCTGATCACGACCGTGCCCGCGGGAATGCGCACGTTGCCCACTACGGTGTCGCGCAGGGCCTCGAGGGGCAACTGCGGCGCCACCGGCTTCAGGCGCATGGTCTCGTGCGCGCAGGCCTCGACGAAATCGAGCCCCGCGACCTGCTCGAGCGTGGGGTTCATGGGATCGGGGACCTGCCGACGCACCTCCTCGGTGGCGCGGGCCAGCGCCTCGGGGTTGAGCCACAGCAGGTGGGTCATCCATGCGATGGTGTTGGCGGTGGTGTCCTCGCCGGCGAGCAGCATCGTGAGCACGTTGCCTGCCACTTCGAGGTCGCTGATGCCGCCGCTCTCGGCCTCGGCCGCGACGATCATCGCCTCGAGCAGGTTCTCGGGGTGCTCGCGCAGGCTCGGATTGGCCGCGAGACGCGCGCGCGCCTGCGCGATGAAGTCGTCGACCGCGACCCGCACCTCTGCCACGCTGCGGGCGAGCTCGCGGTCGGCGGCGGTCGTCCACCAGCGCCAGGTGGGCAGCGGCGACATCATCCGCCGGTACAGCGCCGGGAAGATCTTGTCGAGATGGCGCTGGATGACGTCGGCATCCGAACGCAGGGTGTCGACTTCCACGCCGAAGGCCAGCCCGGCGATGGTGTCGACCGTGAAGCGCATCAGATCGGCCTGCAGGTCGATCGCCGCGCCCTCGACTGCGGCCTTCTGCCAGCGCTCGTCGAGGTGCCGCGCCACGCGGCAAAGCGACGGGAAGTAGCCCTTGACATGGGCGGGATCGAAGCCCGCCATCACCATGCGCCGCTGACGCTTCCAGGTGTCGCCGTTGGCGCCGAAGACGCCCGGCAGCAGGCCCATCTCGGCACCGATCGCCTCGAGAAGGCGGGTGCGGCGGAAACCGTCGGGACGATCGCGCAGCACGCCGGCGACCACTTCGTGGTCGGCGACCACCAGGACGGTGCGCCGGCCCATGCGCAGCCGGAAGTAGGGGCCGTACTCGCGGCACCACTGCTCGACCTGGAGGTGGAAGCGCGGCGCGTCGAGCTGCGGCAGGTTGCCCAGCACCGGCCAGCCGCGCGGGCCGGGGAGATCGGCGAGTTCGCGCAGCGTGGGCGGCGCGGATCCGGCGCCTGCGGCGCCAGCGGAAGCGGGGTTGGCAACGGTGCTCATGACCATGATGGTAGACCGATTCCGGGCGCGACCGGCCACTCGGGGTCATCGCGGACCCTGCGCGGTTGACAAGCCCGGCAAAGGCCCTACGCTGGGCGCAGGCATGGCCTCGCGCGGACCGGGGCACCCCGAGAAGGAGATCCGATGAGCGCAGTGATGGTCGACTACGGCGAGCAGGAACAGGCGATGCGCGCCTACCTGGCCGAGGGCGAGAAGCGCGCGTACGCGCTGGGCAACCGCGGGCCGATCCGCCGCACCGCCGACGGCGCGATCCACCCCGACATCCTCGAGGCCTACTGGCGCTGCGGCTTCTACGTCTTCGAGGGCGTGCTCGGCCCCGACGAGCTCGCCGACATCGAGGCCGACTTCCAGGACATCATGGAGCGCCTGCCGGCGCGTCGCGGCTCGCCGGTCGACCGGCATGGCCGCCCGGCGCTGGCCGCCGACAACCGCGCGCCCATCCTGAACTGGTCCCGGCCGCTGGCCGATCCGCTGGGCGGCACCCGCGCCGCCAATGGCCGGCACCAGGTGAAGATGTTCGAGCCACAGGCGGCGGGCGACGCCCCCGACGAGATCGTCTACCTGATCCTCGGCTCGCTGCAGTTCTCGGAGGCGGCGCTGCGGGTCTACGGCCATCCGGACCTGCTCGCCGTGGCCGCCGCGGTCAACGGCGAGGACTTCGTGCCCTTCAACGAGGCGCTCTTCGTGAAGGCGCCGGGCCTCGGGGCCTCGGTCTCGTGGCACCAGGATGGCGTGACCCACTGGGACAGCCCCGAGCTCGACGCCGGCACCCACGGCTTCAACTTCATGGCGCAGCTCTACGGCTGCACGCCGGCCAACGGGGTGTGGGTGGTGCCCGGCTCGCACCGCCACGGCAAGGCCGACATCCGCGCGATGGCCGCGCGCGCGGGCTCCGACCGCCTGCCCGACGCGGTGCCCATCGTGTGCAAGCCCGGCGATGTGGCCATCACCAACCGCCAGGCGGTGCACGGCTCCTTCGCCAACACCAGCCCCGACTGGCGGGTCACGGTCAACTTCGGCTTCCACCGCCGCCGTTCGGTGCTCGGAGTCACCACCACCGGGACGCTGCACGCCGCGCAGGCAACCTACGACGAGGCGCGCATCCGCGAGCGCTCGAAGGTGATCGGCTACGCGATCGACGCCCGCCGCCAGCGCTTCCCGAACGAGACGCCCTATGTCTACCGGCCACAGGCCGAGGCCGGCGAGACCCTGCGCTGGGATGCCAACGCGAAGGCCTCGCTGAAGGACTACAACCTGCTGGACCTGAGCATCTAGCGACCCGCGATGAACGACGCGTCCATCGACGGCGGCTGCGCGACCGCGGCCGCGACTGGCGTGGCGGGAGCGGGCGCCGCCCCCGCCACGCCGTCCTTCACCCTGTGCGTGGGCACCGCCGGCACCTCGGTGTGGTTCAGCCGCGACCTCGGCCAGACCTGGGACCGGCCCTACAGCGAATCCGGGCTCTACCTCGAATCGCGGGTGTGGGCGCTGGCGCCCCATGCGGCCCGCCCCGGCGAGGTGCTCGCCGGGACCGACAGCGGCGTGTACCGCTGGCAGGAGGCCGAGCGGCGCTGGACCCACCTGCCCTCGCCCTTCGACGCCGACTGCACCTGGGCGCTGGCGCGCCACCCCTCGGACCCCGCGGTGATCGTCGCCGGCACCCATCCGGCGGCGCTGTGGCGCTCAGACGACGATGGCGCGAGCTGGCGGCGCCTGGGCGCCGCGCTCGCCGAGCGCTGCATCTTCGTCGGTCGGCCGCGGGTCACGCAGGTGCTCTTCGACCCGGCCGAGCCGGACACGCTGTGGGCTGGCGTCGAGATCGACGCGGTGCACCGCAGCCGCGACGGCGGCACCTCCTGGACCCGGCTCGACCGGGGGCTGCTGTCGGGCGACATCCACGGCCTGGCGGTGGTGCGCAATGGCGCGACTACCGTCTTCGCCACCACCAACAAGGGCCTGCACCGCAGCGACGACGGCGGCGATAGCTGGCAGTTCCAGGCCCTCGACTCGCCCTGGCAGTACACGCGCACCATCGTCGCGCGCGCCGACGGCGACGGCACGCTGTTCCTCACCAACGGCAACGGCCCGCCCGGCTCCACCGGCCGGCTGCTGCGCTCGCTGGACCACGGCGCGAGCTGGCAGGACGCCGGCCTGCCGGGCCCGCTGAACAGCACGCCCTGGTGCGTGGCTTCGCACCCGGCCGATCCGCGCGTCGTGTTCACGGTCACCAACCTCGGCCAGCTCTTTCGCAGCCTCGATGGCGGATTGAGCTGGACCAAGCTCGCGCGCGAGTTCGGCGAGGTGCGCTCGCTCGCGCTGCTGCCGCAAGTCGGCACCGGCGCACCGTGAGCGGCACCGCCCGGCAGGCGCGCGCCATCGTCGTCGGCGGTGGCATCGGCGGCCTGAGCACCGCGCTCGCGCTGGCGCGCGAGGGCTTCGATGTCACGGTGCTCGAACAGTCGGCGTCGTTCGGCGACGTCGGCGCGGGCATCCAGCTCAGCCCCAACGCCACGCGCGTGCTGCACCACCTCGGTCTGGAGGCGCCGCTGCGCGCGATCGCCTTCCTGCCGGAGGGCACCGAGATGCGCGGCTGGCGGCGCGGCCAGGTGATCGCCACCGCGCCACTGGGCGAGGTGGCGCGCAGCCGCTACGGCCACCCCTACTACCACGTCCACCGAGCCGACCTGGTCGGCGTGCTCGCGCAGGCCGCCGCCGCCGATCCGGCGATCCGGCTGCTCACCGGCACACGGGTCGAGTCGGTCGTCGTGGACGACGAGCGCGCCCGCGTGCACGCGGGCGGGCGCACCCACGAGGCCGAGCTGCTGGTGGGCGCCGACGGCATCCACTCGGTCGTGCGCGAACAGCTGTTCGGCCCGCAGGCGCCGCGCTTCACCGGTAACGTAGCCTGGCGCGGCCTGATCCCGGCCGATCGCCTGCCCCCCGGGCTGGTGCGCCCGATGGCCACCGCCTGGTGGGGCCCGCAGCGCCATTTCGTCCACTACTACGTGCGCCGCGGCGAGCTGGTCAACTGCGTGTGCGTGGTCGAGAAGGAAGGCTGGGCGCTGGAGTCCTGGACCGAACGCGGCGATCTCGCCGAGTTGCGCCGCGACTTCGCCGGCTGGCACCGCGACGTGCAGGCGCTGATCGATGCGATGGACCCGCAGGCCTGCTTCCGGTGGGCGCTGTTCGACCGCGAGCCGATGCCGAGCTGGAGCCGGGGCGTGGCGACGCTGCTGGGCGACGCCTGCCACCCGACCCTGCCCTTCATGGCGCAGGGCGCGGCGATGGCGATCGAGGATGCCGCGGTGCTGGCGCGCTTCGCGGCCCAGGGCCTGACCGAGGGCGCGCTGCACGGCGCGCTCGTCGACTACGAGACCGTGCGCCGTCCGCGCGTAAGCGGCATCCAGGCCGGTTCGCGGCGCAACGCAACGGTGTTCCACCTCGCCGGCATCAAGGCCTGGCTGCGCGACCGCGCGGTCGCCAAGGCCCGCGGTGCCGTCATGGACGGCGTCTACCGCTACGATGCGCTGCGGGTCGGTCGGCCGGCGAGGCCATCGGGGCCGGCGCCGGCCGGCTGATCGATGGCGCCCAGCGCGCCGAACAGCACGAGACAGCTCTCCACCACCCGCGGCAGGGGCATCTCGAAGCGCCCGAGATGCCAGCGGATCGCCACGTGGTAGACCGCGCCCACCAGGCCGGTGTAGACCATCGACTCGCTCGCACCTTCGGGCAGCCTGCCGCCCGCGACCGGCCGGAAGGCCTCGATCACCAGGCGCACCACATCCTGCCCGGCGCGCTGGTGCTGGGCGTCGAGCGCCGGGCTCACCCCGAGCATCTCGAACAGCAGCACCCGTGACTTGCGCGGATCCTCGCGCAGCATGCCGAAGAAGGCGGTCAGCGCGGCGCGGGCGGGCGCCCGGGCAGCGTCTCCCCCCGCCGCGAAGGCCGCGCGCAGTCCCTCGCTGATCTCGTCGACCAACCGCGCGTGGACCGCGGCCAGCAGCGCCTCGCGGTTGGCGAAGGACTCGTAGAAGTAGCGTTCGGTGAGGCCCGCCGCCGCGCAGACCGCACGCAGCGTCGCCGCGGCGTAGCCCTGGGTGCCGATGATCGCGAGGCCGGCATCGAGCAGCCGCTCGCGACGGGCTGCCCGGCGCTGCACGTCGGTGGCGCCCGCGTAGCTGCGGCGCGCGGGCGAAGGGGCGTCGGCGGTATCGGCCATGACGCGATGTTGACATCGTTCGGCCATCCTCCTAAAGTGACATCAATCGATGTCAGATACGGATCCCTCGATGAACGCCCCGCTTTCGCTGCTCGACATGCCCTCGCCGCGCGGCCTGCCATGGCTCGGCAACCTGCTGCAGATCCCCCGCGGCCGCCTCACGCAGCACCTGCTGGCGCTAAGCCGCGACTTCGACGGCATCCTCGCGCTCGATTTCGCGGGCCTGCGTCTGCCCTTCGTCTACGACCCGGAGCTGGTGGCCGAACTGTCCGACCCGCGGCGCTTCCGCAAGACCATCGGCCCGCCGCTGTCCACGCTGCGCAAGCTCGCCGCCGACGGGCTGTTCACCGCCGACGGCGAAGAACCCAACTGGGGCAAGGCGCACCGGATCCTGATGCCGGCCTTCGGCCAGCGCGCGATGAAGGGCTACTTCCCCTACATGCTCGAGGTGGCCGAGCAGCTCGCGGCGAAATGGGCGCGTCAGGGCCCGGACGCCGACCTCGAGATCGCCGACGACATGACCCGGCTGACGCTCGACACGATCTCGCTGGCGGGGTTCGGCTACCGCTTCGACTCCTTCGCGCGCGACGAGCTGCATCCCTTCCTGGGGGCGATGGGCGCAGTGCTCGAGGAGGTCATGACGCGGATCACCCGATCGAAGCTGCAGAACCAGCTGATGCGGGCCGGCCAGGAACGCATGGAGCTCGATATCGCCGCGATGCACGCGCTGGTCGACGAGGTGATCCGGGCCCGCCGCGCGAACGACGCGCCGCGCGCCCAGCGCGACCTGCTCGACCTGATGCTGCAGGCCCGCGACCCGGTGACCGACGAACCGCTGGACGACGCGAACATCCGCGCGCAGGTGATCACCTTCCTGATCGCCGGCCACGAGACCACCAGCGGCCTGCTGACGTTCGCGCTCTACCAGCTGATGCGCCATCCCGAGACGCTCGCCCGCTGCTACGCCGAGGTCGATCGCGTGATGCCGGCCGGCACGACACCAGCCTACGAGCACATCGCGCGGCTCGAGACCCTCGATCGCGTGCTGCGCGAGACGCTGCGGCTGTGGCCCACGGCGCCTTCATACGCGGTGGGCGCGATCGACGAGACGCTGCTCGGCGGACGCTGGCGGCTGCCGGCGGGCCAGCGCGTGATCGTCTTCCTGCCGGGACTGCATCGCAACCCGCGCTGGTGGGAGCGGCCGGAAGCCTTCGACATCGACCGCTTCGCGCCGGGCGCTCGAGAGCGCATCCACCCGCATGCCTACAAGCCCTTCGGCAACGGCGAGCGGGCCTGCATCGGCCAGCAGTTCGCGATCACCGAGGCCAAGCTCGCCCTCGCGGTGATCCTGCAGCGCTTCGCGCTGAGCGATCCGGCCGACTACCGGCTGGCCGTGCGCGAGACGCTGACGCTCAAGCCCGACGGCCTGCGCCTGCGCGCGACGCCGCGCGCGAGGCCCGAGCGGACGCCCGTGGCACCGTCACCCGCATCCCCGCCACCGGCATCGCCGGCCCCTGTCGCTCCCCCGAGCTTCCCCGAAGTCAACGGGCGGCTCGCGCGCCTGCAGCCGCCCGCTGTCCCGGGCAGCCCCGCCCCCGGGGCGCTCACCCGCGCCGAGGCCGCCGCGGCCGCGCGGCAGCCCTTCGAGATCCGTTACGGCAGCAGCGTCGGGGTGTGCGCCGAGGTCGCCGAACAGGTCGCCGAGATCGCCCGCGACGCGGGCTTCGAACCGCGGGTCGTCGCGCTCGACGATGCGCTGCCCGGCTGGCCCGCCACTGGCTGGCTGGTGGTGGTCACCGCCACCTACAACGGCCGGGCTCCCGACAACGCGCGACGGCTCGAAGCCGCGCTCGACGACGGCAGCGCAAACGCGTGGCGCGCGCCCGGACTTCGGGTCGGCGTCCTCGGCTGCGGCAACTCGCAGTGGCCGGCCTACCAGGCTTTTCCGCGGCGCGTGGCCGATGCGCTCGCCGCCAGCGGCGCGACCGCCTTCGTCGCCCGGGGTCAGGCCGATGGCCATGGCGACTTCGACGGCGAGGTCGAGGGCTGGCTCGCGGCGCTTCGCGAAGCGCTCGCCCCGGTGGCGGCGGCCAGGGCAGCGAGCGGCGCGCCGGTGCGCGCTGCCGGCGTATCCGGTGACACCGCCAGCGGACCCTTGCGGATCATGCTCGGCGACGGCGCCCCGGTCCGCGAGCGTGCACTGCCCCCGGGCGCGAGCCTGATGCGGGTGCTGGATAGCATCGAGCTCACCCGACCGGCGCAGGGCCTGTGGGACTTCGCCCGGGAGGCGCCGCGGGCGAGCACGCGGATGCTGCGGATCGCGCTGCCCGAAGGATCCCGGTTCGCCACCGGCGACCACCTCGCGGTATGGGCGCGCAACGACCCCGATCGGGTCGCCGCGATCGCTCGCAGGCTCGGCATGAACCCCGAAACCGTGATCCTGATCGAGGGTGACGATGCCGCTGCGCGCGGGCTTCCGCGCGCCGAGCCGATGACGGTGGGCCGCCTGCTTGCCGAGTGCGTCGAGTGGCAGGAACCGGCAAGCCGGCGCGACCTCGAGCGACTGCTCGCCGCGACCCGCTGCCCGGTCACCCGCGAGACGCTGCGCCGGTGGCTGGGCGACAGCGCGCAGGACGAGACCGCGCGTGCGCTGCACGCCCGCGAGATCGTCGCGGCGCGAATCGGCGTGGCGGACCTGCTGCTCGCCCACCCGGCGATCGAGTGCTCGCTTGCCGATTTCCTGCGCTGCTGCACGCCGATGCGGCCTCGCTGGTACTCGATCTCGTCGTCAGCGAGGGCCTGCCCGCAGGAACTCACGATCACGGTCGGCGCGCTGGACGCACCCCATGCCGCCGGGCACGGCCGCTACCGCGGCATCGCCTCCAGCGACCTGTGCGGGGCACGCCCGGGCGACATGCTGGTGGCGCGGGTGCGCACGCCCGCACCGGCCTTCGCGCCACCGGCCGACCCCGTCGTGCCGATCGTCATGGTCGGACCGGGCACCGGCATCGCGCCCTTCCGCGGCTTTCTCGAGGAGCGCGCCTGGCTGCGCGCGCGCGGCGAGCGGGTGGGCGCGGCCTGGCTGTTCACCGGCGGCCGACACCCGGGGCACGACGACCTCCACGGCGAGGAACTCGCCGCGTGGGCGGCCCAGGGCGTGCTGGAGCGCAGCGCGGCCTGGTCGTCGCTCGCAGGGCATCCCTGGCGTTTCGTGCAGGACGCGCTGTGGGCACAGCGCGAGGCGCTGTGGGCTTGGCTCGCGCAGGGCGCCTGGTTCTACCTGTGCGGCGATGGCAAGGCGATGGCACCGGCGGTGCGCGACACGCTGCGACGTATCGCCGGCGAGGCGCTCGGCGACGAGGCCCGCGCGACCGCATGGCTGGCCGAGCTCGCGGCCACCGGTCGACTGCGCGAGGACGTCTTCAACTAAGGGCTGGTGCACAATCGGGATCTCGACCCACGCGCCCTTACCCACGCTCATGAGCAGCCAAGCCCCTGCCAGCCCTCCCGGCGACGATCCCGACACCGTGCTGACCCGCGCCGCGACCCGCCTGGCGGCATCCGCTGGCGAGCCCCGTCCCTACGCCGGCGATGTCACCCCCGCCGAAGCCTGGGCGCTGCTCGGCAAGCCCGGGATACGCTTCATCGACGTGCGCACCCCCGAGGAGCACCG
>JBIIHU010000263.1:0-4976 GCA_044235405.1 Burkholderiaceae bacterium | reverse complement strand
GCCCGATGGCCACCGCCTTGCTGGCCCTCGCGCTCGGGCTGCTGCCGGTCCCCGGCGCGGTGGCCCAGGTGCCCGAGATCTTCCGCGACGCCGATCTTCCGCTTGGCGAACGACTGATTCGCGAGAGCCAGTGCAACGCCTGCCATATCCGCAAGGTCGGAGGCGACGGCACCGGCATCTATCGGCCGGCCGGGCGCATCCATTCCCCCGGTGCGCTGCGCGGCATGGTCGACATGTGCAGCACCGAACTCAAGCTGGGGCTCTTCCCCGAGGAGAGCACCGCGGTGGCGGCCGTGCTCAATCGCGACCACTACCGCTTCGGGCTGGGCCCGCGCCCCGGGGGCAAGCCCTGAACCGTTCCGGTCCCCGCGCGGTGCCGTGGTCGGCGCAATACCCCTTCGCCCATTCGGGGGGCATCGCCGGTGCGATGATTCTTTCTCTTCAACCAGGTCCGTTGCCTTGAACACCGACGACGAACTCGCCACGGATGCCGTCTTCCGCTCGGCCGCCGAGCTTTTCGGGTTGCTGTCGACCCCGATTCGCCTGCGGATCATCAGCGCCCTGTGCCATGGCGAGAAGAACGTCTCGCAACTGCTCGCCGAGATCGATACCACGCAGCCCAACATGAGCCAGCACCTCGCGACGCTGTACCGCGCGGGCGTACTCGGCCGACGTCGCGACGCCACCCAGATCTACTACCGCATCCGCAACGAGCGAGCCGCGGCCATCTGCCGCTCGGTCTGCATGCAGATCGCCCTCGACCATGCCGACGAGACGCGCGCGGCCTGAGCGGCACCCGCTGCCGTTCCGACCCATCGTGCAGGGCGCTCCGCACGAGCCCGCGATCCGCTAAGCTCGTGCGCGTGTCCGTGGCCGGCGCGTGCCGGCCGCCTTCCCGGGAATCCTCATGAGCCTCTCCGAGCCACAGTTCCCCGACGACGGCCTGATCGCCGTCGTCAAGCGCGACTGCCCCACCTGCGAACTTGTCGCGCCGGTGCTCGCGCAGCTCGCCGCGAGCGGTCCGCTGCGGGTCTACACCCAGGACGATCCCGCGTTCCCGGCCACCGTGGCCGCGCCGGTCGACGACCGAGACCTTCTCGCCTCGCACCGGCTGGCCGTCGAGGTCGTGCCCACGCTGATCCGGCGGGTCGGCGGTCGCGAGACAGCCCGCACCTACGGCTGGGATCGCGCCGAGTGGGAGCGGGTCGCCGGCGCCACCGATCTCGGCGCCGGGCTGCCCGCGATGCGTCCCGGCTGCGGTGCCCTGAACGTCGAGCCTGGTGCGCTCGAAGACCTGCGCATCCGGCTCGGCGAGACCGGCCTCGTGGCACGCCGCATCGCCTTCGGCGGCGACGAGGACGAGTTCGAGGCGATGTTCGAGCGCGGCTGGTCCGACGGCCTGCCGGTGGTGCCTCCCACCGAGAAGCGGGTTCTGCGCATGCTCGCCGGGACCGCCCGCGATCCGCGCGAGGTGCTCGGGCTGTGCCCGCCCAATCTCGCCGAGCTCACGGTCGAGAAGGTGGCCATCAACGCCGTGATGGCCGGCTGCAAGCCCGAATACCTGCCGGTGGTGCTCGCGGCGGTCGAAGCCGCGCTCGATCCGGCCTTCTCGTGGCACGGCGTGCTGGCCACCACGATGTTCGTCAGCCCGGTGGTCGTGGTCAACGGGCCCGTGCGGCGCCAGATCGGCATGAACGCGCTGGGTAACGCGCTGGGCCAGGGCAACCGTGCCAACGCGACGATCGGCCGCGCGCTGCAGCTGATCATCCGCAACGTCGGCGGCGGCCGCCCGCAGGAAGTCGACCGCGCCACCCTCGGCAATCCCGGCAAGTACACCTACTGCTTCGCCGAGGACGAGGAAGGCTCGTCCTGGGAGCCGCTCGCCACCGATTTCGGCGTGGCGCGCGGGGTGTCGGCGGTCACCGTGTTCGCCGGCTACGGTCTGCAGGGCGTGGTCGACCAGAAGTCGCGTGATCCCGAGAGCCTGGCGCGCAGCATGGCCGAGTCGCTGAAGGTGCTGCACAACATCAAGCTCGCGCCCGCCTGCGATGCGATGCTGGTGGTGTGCCCCGAGCACGAGCGCACCTTCCGGGCGGCCGGCTGGAGCAAGGCGCGTCTCCTCGAGGAGCTTCATCGGCTCTGCGAGATCCCCGGCGAGGAGCTGGTGCGTGGGGCACGCGGCATCGCCGAGGGGCTGCCCGAGTCGGTACTCGGGTCCAGCCGCAACAAGTTTCGCCCGGGAGGGCTGCTCATCGTTCGCGCAGGCGGCGGTGCGGGCATGTTCTCGGGCATCATCGGGGGCTGGACCGGCGGCGGTTTCGCCGGCTCCGTACCCGTCACCAGGGAGGTCAAGCCTTGACTGTCATCCTAGACCCGACCGACGAACGGTCGACCGCCTCGCGTCCGAGGCTGGATCGACCCGAGCGTCTCGAGGGGCTCACCGTGGGCCTGCTCGACATCTCCAAGCCACGCGGCGACATCTTCCTCGATCGCCTCGAGGAGCTGCTCGGCGGCCAGGGCATCGCGGTTCGCCGCTACATGAAGCCCACGGTTGCCAAACCGGCCCCGCTGCCCCTGCGACAGCAGGTGGTCGGCGAGGTGGACGTCGTCATCGAAGGCCTGGCCGACTGAGGCTCCTGCACGTCGTGCTGTACGCATGACCTCGCGGATCTCGAAGCCAATGGCATTCCCTCGGTGGGCGTGGCCACGACCGAATTCATCGACGCGGCGGCGATCCAGTCGCGCGCGCTCGGAACCGATCCGGCCTACGTGTTTGTGCCCCATCCGATCCAGGACCGCACCGACGATGAAGTCCGGCGTCTCGCCGACGAGCACTTCGAAGCCATCCTCGCGCTGCTGGTGAAGAAGCGATGATCCTGGTCCGATGAGCGCGGGCGCCCGACTTCCCGGCACCCCGGAGCCGATGCACCGGTGGCAGGGCGCCGGCGGCGTCGTCATTGCCGGTGACGCATGGGGCGATCCCGCAGGCCCCCTCGTGCTGCTGCAGCACGGGGGCGGCCAAACCCGTCACGCCTGGAAGGGCGCCGGCCAGGCGCTTGGCGCGGCGGGCTATCACGCGGTCGCCTTCGATGCTCGCGGCCATGGCGACTCCGACTGGGCACCCGACGGTCGCTACGGCCAGGACGCGATGCTCGAGGACCTTCGCTGCGTCGTCGCGGCGCTCGGCGATCGGCCGGCGGTGCTGGTGGGCGCCTCGATGGGCGGCGCCACCAGCCTGGCTGCCGCCGGCGAGGGCCATGTCCGGGCCAGCGCGCTGGTGCTGGTCGACATCGCGCCACGCGTCGAGGCCGATGGCGTGGGCCGCATCCAGGCTTTCATGACCCGCAACCCCGATGGTTTCGGCTCGCTGCAGGAAGTCGCCGAGGCGATCGCCAGCTACCAGCCACACCGCACCCGACCGCGCAGCCTCGACGGGCTGGCCAAGAACGTGCGGCTGGGTTCCGACGGCCGCTATCGCTGGCACTGGGACCCGCGCTTCCGGGCGGCGCGTCCCGCCCCGGGTGACCGCCGCGACCGGCTCGAGGAGGCGGCCCGTCGCCTGACGCTGCCCACGCTGCTCGTGCGCGGAGGTCTTTCCGACCTGCTGAGCGAGGAGGGCGCGCAGGCCTTCCTCGCGCTGTGCCCGCACAGCGAATACGTCAACGTGACCGGCGCGGCGCACATGGTGGCGGGCGACCGCAACGATGTCTTCGCCGGGTCGGTCATCGAGTTCCTCGCCCGTCGCGTGCCGGTCGCCGGCCAGCCCGCGTGGTTCCCCTGAGCGCTGCAGGAAGACACCCATGAGCGACAGCTACACCCCGCCCCGCGTCTGGACCTGGAACAAGGCCAGCGGCGGGCGTTTCGCCAACATCAACCGCCCGATCGCCGGCGCCACCCACGACAAGGAACTGCCGGTCGGCCGGCATCCCTTCCAGCTCTACTCGCTGGGCACGCCCAACGGCGTCAAGGTCACCGTGATGTTCGAGGAACTGCTCGCGGCCGGTCACACCGGCGCCGAGTACGACGCCTGGCTGATCCGCATCGGCGAGGGCGATCAGTTCGGCAGCGGCTTCGTCGCGATCAACCCGAACTCCAAGATCCCCGCGCTGCTCGATCGAAGCGGCCCGCAGCCGATCCGGGTCTTCGAATCGGGCGCCATCCTGCTGCACCTGGCCGAGAAGTTCGGCGCCTTCATTCCCTCGGGCGGCGCCGAGCGCGCGGCCTGCCTGTCGTGGCTGTTCTGGCAGATGGGCAGCGCGCCCTACCTGGGCGGCGGCTTCGGCCACTTCTACGCCTACGCGCCCGTCAAGATCGAGTATGCGATCGACCGCTTCGCGATGGAGACCAAGCGCCAGCTCGACGTCCTCGACCGCCACCTCGCCGACAACCGCTACATGGCGGGTGACCAGTACACGATCGCCGACATGGCGATCTGGCCCTGGTACGGCGCGCTCGCCAAGGGCCTGATCTACGAGGCCGGCGAGTTCCTGCAGGTGCATGAGTACCGCAACGTGCAGCGCTGGACCGACGAGCTCGCCGAGCGGCCGGCGGTGCGGCGCGGCCGCATGGTCAACCGGATGCAGGGCGCGCCGGCCAGCCAGCTGCGCGAGCGTCACGACGCCTCCGACTTCGAGACCCGCACGCAGGACAAGCTCGGCGGCTGAGCGCGACGCCATCCGGTCGTCGCGCCCGCCCTGACCCGACCCGATCCTTCCCAGGACACGATGCCCGGCAAGGCCGCGATCCTCGCCAACCCGATGTCGGGCCGCGACGTGCGGCGCCTCGCCGCGCGCGCGAGCACCACGACCCACGAACTCAAGCGCGACCTGGTGGCGCGCATCGCGCTGGGTCTCGATGCGATCGGGGTCGACGAGATCCTGATCCTCAAGGAGCCCTACCGGGTCTCGAGCGACGCGCTGGCCCGCCTGCCGATGCGCGCGGGGGTGCGGCTGCTCGATGTCGGGCTCACGCACTCG
>JBIIHU010000063.1:0-15572 GCA_044235405.1 Burkholderiaceae bacterium | reverse complement strand
CGCACGACGCCGCGCATCAGGCTGTCCATGATGAACGCGTTGCGGGCGTCGATCGCCCGGTTGGCTTCGTCGCCTGCCTGGCTCGGCGTTGCCTTGGCAAGCACGCGGCCGTTCGCATCGGTGATCCGGCTGATCAGGTAGGGCTCGACACGGAATCCGCCATTGGCGAACACCGAGTAGGCGCCGACCATCTGCCATGGCGTGACCGAACCCGCGCCGAGGGCCATGGTCAGGTAGGCCGGGTGCTTTTCCTGGTCGAAGCCGAAGCGGCCGATGTAGTCCTGCGCGTAACGCGGGCCGATCGACTGGAGCACCCGGATCGACACCATGTTCTTCGACGATGCGAGCGCCTGCCGCAGTTTCATCGGCCCCTCGAACTTGCCGTCGTAGTTCTTCGGCTCCCAGAGCTGTCCGCCGGTGAGCGCGGGGTCGATGCTGAAGGGTGCGTCGTCAACGACCGATCCGGGGCCGAATCCCTTGTCGAGCGCAGCCGAGTAGATGAACGGCTTGAAGCTGGAGCCGGGTTGGCGCCATGCCTGCGTGACCCGGTTGAACTTGTTGCGACTGAAGTCGAAGCCACCCACCAGCGCCCTGACGGCGCCATCCTGCGTGCTGCAGGCGACCAGCGCGGCCTGGACTTCCGGCAGCTGCGAGATTTCCCACCCCTGCTTCAGCGGCGAGATGCGAACCAGCGCGCCGCGGCGAAGCCGCTTGCCGGCGGGCGCCCGGTCGGTGAGCGAGGCGGCGGCGAACTTGAGCCCGTCCCCCTCGATCGTGATCGTCTGGCCACGCCCTCGCGACACCCGGACGCTCCGGGCATCGGCCGCCAGCACGATCGCGGGGGGGAAATGATCGACATCGGCGACCTCGTCGAGCAGCTTCTCGATCGCGGCGTCCGCGGCGTCGGCCTCGGCTGGCAGCTCGACGAAGCGCTCCGGCCCGCGGTAGCCGTACTTGCGGTCGTAGTCGATGACGCCCTGGCGCACCGCCGCGCTGGCCACCCGCTGCTCGGCGGCGACGATCGTGGTGTGCACGACGATGCCTGCCGAATAGATGTCGTCCTTGAAAAGATCCCAGGCGAGCATCCTGGCGAGCTCGGCGGCGTACGGTGCCTGCGCGCCGAGATCCTCGCTGCGGCTGGCGTAGCGCAACGGCTGCTTCAGCGCAGTCTCGTACTCGGCATCGGTCAGCGAGCCGATCTCGTGCATCCGCCCGAGGATGTAGTGCTGCCGCTCCGTTGCCCGCTTCGGATTGACCAGCGGGTTGTAGAGCGACGGCGCCTTCGGCAGGCCGGCGAGCATCGCGGCCTCGGCGGGGGTCAGCTGATCGAGCGTCTTGCCGAAGTAGATACGTGCCGCCGCCGCGAAACCGTAGGCGCGCTTGCCCAGGAAGATCTGGTTCATGTAGATCTCGAGGATCTGCTCCTTCGAGAGACTTTCCTCGATGCGCAGCGCGAGCAGCGCCTCGAAGATCTTGCGCGTGTAGGTCTTTTCGCTCGACAGATAGAAGTTGCGCGCGACCTGCTGGGTGATCGTGCTGGCGCCCTGGTCGCGTCCGCCCGAAACCACGTTCGCGACCGCGGCGCGGGCGATGCCCTTGAAGTCGATGCCCCGGTGCTCGAAGAAGCGCGAGTCCTCGGCAGCCAGGATCGCGTTCTTCATCAGCGCCGGCACCTCGGCGATCCGCACCATGCTCCGGCGTTCTTCGCCGAACTCGCCGAGCAGCTCCCCGTCCGCGGAATAGATGCGCAGCGGGATGCGTGGGCGGTAATCGGTGAGTTCGTCGAGGGCTGGCAGGCGCTCGCTCGCCAGCAGCACCACCAGCGACAGCGTCAGCGCGATGGCCAGCGCCACGCCAAGTGGCAGTCCGAACGCGACCAGCAGCAGATTGACCCAGAAGGGCCTGGGTGGACGCGCAGGTGCTGCGCTCATGGCGATGCTCGGCGGAGTGCGCGACGGCCGGCGGCCGACTTGCGGGAGCCGCGGATTATAAGGCGCGCCGCTGTCGACGCAGCCGGCGCGCAGCGTCGCGTCGGATGCCGTCGATGCGCCGCGATCGACCGTCCGGGCGCGGAAAAAGTCACAGGTCGCCGGATGGCGGCCAGAGCGCGACGGAAGGATGGCGGGCGATCTTCCTTGGTGCGCGAAAGCCGCTAGAGTCGGCTGGCACCGGTTCGGCCGGCGGATGCGTGTGTGATGGAAGTCGCACGCGGGCTCCGTCGTCGGTCAGTAACGGGTATCGAGAGGTCAACGTGCGGATCAGCTTCCCGACATTTCGCAAGCGCAGGGTACCCCCGCTGCTGGGCATCGACATGGGCTCGTCAGGCGTGAAGGTCGTCGAACTCGGGCCCGGTGACAAGGCGGCTGTGCGCCTGCAGCGCTACGCGATCGAGCCGATCGAGGAAGGCGCGATCACCGACGGCAACATCGAGAATCCCGAACGGGTCGCGGAAGCGCTCGGCAAGGCCCTTCGCAGGTTGGGCACCCGTACCCGCGAGGCCGCGCTCGCGATGCCTTCGTCCGCGGTGATCACGAAGCGGATCATGCTGCCGGCGGGACTCAGCGAGGAGGATTACGAGTTCCAAGTCGAGTCCGAAGCGAGCCAGTACGTGCCCTTCGCGATCGAGGAGGTCAGCCTCGATTTCCAGATCCTCGGCCCGTCGCCCAGCGATCCGAGCGAGGTCGAGGTGCTGCTCGCCGCGTCCCGGCGCGAGAAGGTGGAGGATCGGGTCGCCGTTGCCGAGATGTGCGGTCTGAAGCCGATCGTCGTCGATGTCGATTCGCTGGCGGCGCGGATCGCCTTCGATCATGTCGCCGCCTACCTGCCGGACGCCGGTCAGGGGCAGGTGCTCGCGATCTTCGACATCGGCCAGTCGGTGACGCATGTGACGGTGGTCGTCGACGGTCAGACGGTGTTCGAGCGCGAGCAAGCCTTCGGCGGTCACCAGCTGACGCTCGATCTGATGCGGCTCTACGGGCTCAGCCTCGAGGAGGCGGAGCTCAAGAAGAAGACCGGCGAGCTCCCCGAGAACTACCAGACCGACGTGCTCGCACCCTTCGTCGAGCATGGGGCGACCGACATCGCCCGCGCGCTCCAGTTCTTCTTCACGTCGACGCCCTACACGCAGGTGGATCGCATCTTCCTGGCGGGCGGCTCGAGCGTCGTGCCCGGGCTCTGCGAGCTGGTCGCCGAGCGGACGCAGGTCCCCACCGAGATCCTCAGCCCCTTCCAGGGCATGGAGATCGCCGACTCCATCCGCGAGCGGCAACTGCGTTTCGACGCGCCCGCGCTCGTCACGGCCTGCGGGCTGGCGCTGCGGAGGCTCGACGCATGATCCGCATCAACCTGCTGCCGCATCGCGAGTTCGCGCGTGACAGTCGCAAGAAGGCGTTCCTCAATCTCGCGGGTCTCACCGCGGTCCTCGCGCTGACGACCGCGCTCGGTGTTTCTCTGGGCATCGACCGGCTGATCGAGGCCCAGAGTTCTCGCAACACCTTCATCTCGCACGAGAACGAGAAGCTCGACAGCCAGATCAAGGAGATCGGCAAGCTGCGCCAGGAGATCGAGGCACTGATGGCGCGCCAGGGGGCCGTCGAGGCGCTGCAGCGCGACCGGACGATCCCGGTGCGGGTGTTCGACGAGCTCGCGCGTCGCACGCCGGCCGGCATGGTGCTGCGCCAGATCCGGCAGGACGAGCGCGGCATCACGCTCAACGGCTGGGCGCATTCCAACGGGCAGGTCTCGATGCTGCTGCGGACGCTGGCACTCGAGTCGGAGTGGATGGAGCGGCCCGAGCTGATCGAGATCAAGGCCGCGCAGATGCCCAACCCGGCGGCCACGACGGCGCGAAAAGGCGACCGCGAGCAGCTTCGGGTCTTCGAATTCACGATGACCGCGCAGATCAAGCCCCTCGCGCGTCCGGATCCGGGTGCGAAGCCGGCCGGCCCCGGCGGCAAGCCGATGGCCGGCGCCGAGCAAGCGCCCGCGGTGCCGCCGATGGCGGCCAACAGCGCTCGACCCTGAGGTACCGGCGATGGCCAGCAAACTCTCGCTTCCGTCGATCGACATCCAGCAGATCGGCAGGCAGTTCGACGGCCTGCAGGGCCGCCACCCGGGGCTGTGGCCTGCGTTGCCCCGCGCAACCCTGCTGTTCGGCATCTTTGTCGGCGTCCTGCTGCTCGCGTACATCGTCCAGTGGGGCGGCCAGCTCGACGAGCTTTCGAGCCTGGAGTCCAAGGAGAAGACCCTCAAGCGGGACTACGCCGACAAGCTGATCTCCGCGATCAACGTCGAGACCCTGCGCAAGCAGAAATCGACGGTGTCGGCTCACGTCGCCCAGCTGCAGCGGCAGCTGCCTAGCAAGGCCGAGATGGATGCACTGCTGTCCGACATCAACCAGGCAGGTCATTCCCGCGGCCTGCAGTTCGAGCTCTTCAAACCGGGCAATGTCGTGGTGCGCGATTTCTATGCGGAGCTGCCGATCGCGATCCGCCTCGTCGGCCCTTACCACGACATCGGCAGCTTCGCGAGCGATGTGTCGAATCTCGCCCGGATCGTCACGCTTAACAATCTGACGCTGCAGACCGGCGACAAGCCCGGGCTGCTCACGCTCGATGCCACCGCCAAGACCTTCCGATACCTCGATCTCGCCGAGGTCGAGCAGGCGCGGCGCGGCCAGGGCAAGCCTGCGACGGGGGCCAAATGATCATGCGCAGGACCATGCTCGCGGCCGGGCTGGCGCTGGCCCTTGGCGGTTGCGGGGATTCGCAGGAGGAGCTTCGAAGCTGGATGGAGCAGCAGCGGGCGAGCACGCCCCTGTTGCGCGACAAGCTGCCGGACCCGAAGCGCTTCGAGCCTTTTCGCTACGACAACGCGGGGATCGCCGATCCATTCTCGCCGAACAAGATCGCCCTCGCCGCCGACCAGCCGGTCGCGACGCGCGTGTCGACGGGCCCGCGTCCGGATGCCAATCGGCGGCGCGAGCCGCTCGAGAGCTTCCCGCTCGACAACATCCGGATGGTCGGTCACGTGACCAGTGGCGGGCAGTCCTACGCCCTGCTGCAGGTGGAATCGGTCGTCTATCAGGTGAAGGTCGGCAACTACGTCGGGCCGCACTTCGGCCGGATCGTGAAGGTCACCGAGAGCGAGGTGTCGGTGCGCGAGATGGTCCAGGATGGGGCCGGCGAATGGGCCGAGCGCGACAACGCGCTGCGGCTCGCGGAGGTAACGAAATGAGGCTCGAACCTGGATTGCTGCGGCGTGCCGCGGTCTTCGCCGCGCAACGCGCAGCACCCACGACACGCGTTGCGCTCGGCGTGGGCTGGCTGCTTTGCGCAAGCTCGGTGGTGCCTGCGCAGACGACTGCGCCGTCCCCCGGCGCGTCGGCGGGTACGCCGGTGGTCGTGTCGCCGGTCTCCCGCCCGGGCGCGCCGGCGCCCGCCGCGCCGGGTGGCGCACCCGCGGCTCAGCCTACTGGCTCACCGGCGGCGCAGGGCGCCGCCGCGCCCGCCGTGCCCCCGGTCGCGCCCGCCGCGGCGCCCGCCGCCGCGAACGCTGCGGCGCAGCCCGCGCAAGCCCAGCGAGAGGCGTCCAATGCCGTCGAGAGCGTCACCAGCGTCGCGCAGGGGCCCGGCACGGTGCTGCGCATCCGCATGAAGAACCCGCCGGCGGCGCAGCCGGGTGGTTTCTCGATCAACAATCCGCCGAGGATCGCGCTCGATTTCCCCGACACCGAGAACAAGGTCGGGCAGTCGCAGATCGAGATGGTCCAGGGCGACGTGCGCACCGTGTCGATCGTGCAGTCTGGCGGTCGCGCGCGGGTCGTGCTCAACCTGAAGCGACCGCTGGCCTACACCACGTCGATCGAGGGCAACACCGTCCTTGTGGCGCTGACACCGGTGGTCGCCGACGCGGCGCAGCTGCCCGCGGCCACCACCTTCGCGCCGGTTCGCGTCGATGCCGACGCCGCTGGCGGGGTCGCGCTGCGCGACATCGATTTCCGTCGTGGGCGCACCGGTGAAGGTCGGGTCGTCGTCGACCTGTCCAGCCCCGGGGTCGGTGTCGACATCCGGCAGCAGGGCCAGAACCTCGTCGTCGATTTCCTGCGCAGTCGCCTGCCCGACAACCTGCGTCGCGTGCTCGACGTCACCGACTTCGGCACGCCGATCCGCTCCGTGCGCGCGAGTCAGCAGGGCGACATCGCCCGGCTGGTGATCGAACCGCAGGGAACCTGGGAACACAACGCCTACCAGAGCGACAACCAGTTCGTGATCGAGGTCAAGCCGCTGCGCGAGGATCCGAACCAGCTCGGCGGCCGCGCCGGCTACCGCGGCGAGCGTCTGTCGCTGAACTTCCAGAACGTCGATGTCCGTGCGCTGCTGCAGGTGATCGCCGACTTCACGAACCTGAACATCGTCACCAGCGATTCGGTCACCGGCAACGTGACCCTGCGTCTGAAGGACGTGCCCTGGGATCAGGCCCTCGACATCGTGCTGCAGTCGAAGGCGCTCGACATGCGGCGCAGCGGCAACGTGATCCTGATCGCACCGCGCGACGAGCTCGCCGCCAAGGAAAAGCTCGAGCTCGAGGCTCGCCAGCAGATCGCCGACATCGAGCCGCTGCGCACCGAGGTCTTCCAGCTCAACTACCAGAAGGCCGAGAACCTCGCCAAGCTGCTGTCGAGCGACAAGCAGCGCGTGCTCTCCAAGCGCGGCAGCGCGGTGTTCGATGCGCGCACCAACAAGCTCTTCGTGCAGGACACCTCGGCCCGCCTCGACGACGTGCGCAAGCTGATCGCGCAGGTCGACATCACGGTGCGCCAGGTCCTGATCGAGGCGCGGATCGTCGAGGCCGACGACAAGTTCTCGCGCAACCTCGGCGCGCGCCTCGGTTTCAACGACGTGTCCTCGACCGTCTATCGCACCGTCGGCGTCACCGACCCGGTGACCGGTGCGCTGACGGCCGCCAACGTGCCGGTCTATGGCGCGGGCCAGCGGATCGCGGGCAGCGCCTACGGCACGATCTCGGGCAACCTGCGCGGTCTTGCCGACCTGTCCTCGCAGAATGGCACGGATCTCACCGGCATCAACGCGCAGGGCCTCGGGCGCCTGACCGCCCTCGAGAACACCAACTTCGTGAACCTGCCGGCGCCCTCGGTGTCGGGCTTCAATCCGGCGACCTTCGCGATCAGCCTGTTCGGCTCGAGCCTGACGCGCTTCGTGAATCTCGAACTCTCGGCGCTCGAGGCCGACCAGCGCGGCAAGGTGATCTCGAGCCCGCGCGTGCTGACCGCCGACCAGAGCAAGGCGATGATCGAGCAGGGTACCGAACTGCCCTTCCAGCAGGCGACCTCGAGCGGCGCGACCTCGATCCAGTTCCGCAAGGCGAGCCTGCGGCTCGAGGTGACGCCGCAGATCACCCCCGAGGGCAACGTGATCCTCGAGGTCGCGGTCAATCGCGACCAGGTCGGTCAGCTGACCCCTGCGGGCTTCGCGATCGATACCCGGGCGGTCCGCACCCAGGTTCTGGTGGAAAATGGCGGCACCGTGGTGATCGGCGGCATCTACGAGCAGTTCGAACGCAACCAGACCAACAAGGTGCCCCTGCTCGGCGACCTGCCGCTGGTCGGCCACGCCTTCAAGAACAACCTCAAGCGCAACGACCGCACCGAGCTGCTGGTGTTCCTGACCCCGCGCGTGGTCACCGATACCGCGATCGCCCGCTGAAGCCCGCTACCATTGGCCCGCCCCTGAACATGCCCCGGATGGCACCCATGATGTCTGCTCGTGAATCCTCGCTGCTTTCCCGCTGGCTGCTGCGCGCCGGCTCCCTGCTGACCGCGCTCTCGCTCGTTGCCTGTGGCGGCGGCGGCGGTGCGGGCGCGGGCGGGCAGGGCAGCACCGGCTCGGGGTCGTCGGCGACCGGTCCGGCCTCGCTGGTGCTGCTCACGAGCGCCCCCTCGATCGGCTCGGACGGCCGCACCACCGCCACCGTCAGCGCCGTGGTGAAGGATGCCGGCAACCGCACGATGCTCAACCAGGACGTCGTGTTCTCCACCACCGACAACGGTGCGACGCTGCAGGTCAACAGCCAGCGCACCGACCTCAGCGGCACCGCGACGGCCACGCTGTCGATCTCCGAGCCCGCCAATCGCGAGATCGAGGTGCGGGCGGTCAGTGGTGGCCTGTCGCGCACCATCCGCGTCGCGGTCACCGGCACCCAGCTCGCGATCAGCGGTCCCGCCAACCTGGTGGCCGGCGCGCCCAACGAATACACGATCAGCCTGCGCAATTCGGCAGGCGGCGCGATCGCCGGGCGCACCGTGACGATCGCGTCGGCCGTCGGCAACGCCCTGTCGGCCGCCTCGGTGATCACCGACAGCGCCGGCCAGGCGCGCTTCCAGGTCACCGGGTCGCGCTCGGGCGCCGACACGATCAGCGCTTCGTCGACGCTCGGTGCGAGCGCATCGCTGCCGGTCCAGGTATCGGGCACGCTGCTGAGCTTCCTCGCGCCGACCGCCTCGTCCGAGCAGCAGGTGGCGACCGCGGTGCCGATCCGGGTGCGCTACCTCGTCGATGGCGTGGCGCAGGTGGGTCAGACGATCACCTTCCTGTCGACTCGCGGTACCGTGGGCTCGCCGACGGCCATCACCGACGCGGCCGGCGAGGCCTCGACCACGCTGCTCTCGCCGACCGCCGGGCTGGCCACGCTGACCGCGCTGGCGGGCTCGGTGTCGAGCACCCAGCGCATCGAGTTCGTCAGTCGGACGGCGAGCAAGATCAGCCTGCAGTCGAGCCCGGCCAGCGTCGGCGTCAACCTGTCGGCCAGCGGCACCAATTCGAGCCAGCTGATCGCGGTGGTGCGCGATGCGGCGGACAACCCGATCAAGGGCGCCACGGTGAGCTTCACGTCGATCGCCGACCCCAGCAACGGTCGCATCGAGCCGGCCACCGCCACCACCGACAGCTCCGGCGTGGCGTCGGTCGCCTTCTTCCCGGGGGCCAACTCGACCGGCAACCGGCAGATCGTGGTGCGTGCCCAGGTGGCCGCCGCGACGATCTCGGCGGACACCACGCTGACCGCGTCGCAGCAGGAACTGGTGGTCCGGATCGGTACCGGCAACCAGATCGAGCCTTCCGAGGCCACCAAGTACATCATGCCCTGGACGGCGGCGGTCACCGACAGCGCCGGCAATCCGGTGGTGGGTGCCGCGGTGCAGGCATCGCTCGTGGGCGTGCGCTTCTTCAAGGGCCGCTACTTCTGGACCGGATCGGTCTGGACAACCCGCGGCGCGACCTCCGACGTGGTGCCATGGTCCTGCGAGAGCGAGGACACCAACGGCAACCTGCGCCTGGATCCCGGCGAGGATCGTGACGGCGACGGCGCGCTCGAGCCGTCCAATGTCGCGATCGTGCGGGTGGTTTCCACCGACGGGCGCACCGATGCGAGTGGCTTCGCGAACATCCAGGTGGAGTACGCGCGCGAGTTCGCCAACTGGACGCAGGTGCGCCTGCGGGTGACGATCACCGCGATCGCCGGTACCGAGGTGTCGTCGGAGCGCACCTTCACACTGCCGGTGCTGGCGGCCGACATCGGTGCCGAGACCGTGGCGCCGCCGGGAGCGGTGTCGCCCTTCGGCGCGGTTGGCGACTGCACCGTGCCCAACTGAGAACCCGAGGACGAATTCCCCGAGCTCGGGGAATTCGTTCTCAGGCTGTGAGCCCTGCCGTCGCGCGGCGCGAGCCTGACGAAGCCCCGCGTGTGGGCGCGGGCCCCGGGGGCTCGCGCCGGCGGGCGGGCTCGCTGCTGCTAAGCTTGGCGCCATGGCCGAGCCCGTTCCTCCCGAAGCGTCCTTTCCGTCGATCGATCCCGGCCTGCCGGGCGACGCACCGATCTGCCTGATCGGCATGATGGGCAGCGGCAAGTCCACCGCCGGGCGGCGCATCGCCGCGCTGCTCGGGCGACGCTTCGTCGACGCCGATCGGGAACTCGAGGCGCGCTGCGGCGTGCCGATCACCACGATCTTCGAGCTCGAGGGCGAGGAGGGCTTCCGGCGCCGCGAGTCGCAGATGCTCGAGGAGCTCAGCGGCCGGCCGGGCATCGTGCTGGCCACCGGTGGTGGCGTGGTTACCGTCGAGCGTAATCGGGAACTGCTGCGCGCCCGCTGCTTCACGATCTACCTGCACGCCGGCGCCGCCGAACTCTGGCACCGACTGCGCAACGACCGTGTCCGGCCGCTGCTTCGCACCGCCGATCCGCGGGCGCGCATCGCCGAGCTCGTCGCGGTCCGCGATCCGCTGTACCGCGCGACCGCCCATTGCCTGGTGCGCACCGGCCGCCATCCGGTCGAACGCACCGCGCTCGACATCCTCGCGGCCTTGCCGCCGCGCTTCCACCCCGAAGCCCCCACGCCATGAGATCGCTCGAGGTATCGCTTGCCGAACGCAGTTACCCGATTCTGATCGGGCCGGGGCTGCTCGATCGCTGCGAAGCGCTCGCGCGGCTGGCGGCCGGGCGGCAGGTCGCCATCGTCACCGACGACACCGTGGCACCGCTGTACCTCGCGCGGCTGCGCGCCGCGCTCGCCGGTGCCGACGCGCCGGCGGCGCTGCTCGACGTCGTGCTGCCCGCGGGCGAGGCGAACAAGACCTGGGACAGCCTCAACCGGATCTTCGATGCGCTGCTGGCGGCGCGATTCGATCGCGGCTGCCTGCTGCTTGCGCTCGGGGGTGGCGTGGTCGGTGATATGGCGGGCTTCGCGGCGGCGGTCTACCAGCGCGGGGTCGACTTCGTCCAGCTGCCCACCACGCTGCTTGCGCAGGTCGACTCCTCGGTCGGCGGCAAGACCGCGATCAACCATCCGGCGGGCAAGAACATGATCGGCGCCTTCCACCAGCCGCGGCTGGTCGTCGCCGATACCGATACCCTGCGCACCCTTCCCGCGCGCGAGCTGTCGGCCGGGCTCGCCGAAGTGATCAAGCATGGCGCCATCGCCGACACCGACTACCTGGCGGCCATCGAGCGCGACATCGACGCGCTGCGCCGCTGCGATGCCGACCCGATGGCCGAGGCGATCGCGCGCAGCTGCGCGATCAAGGCCGATGTCGTGGCGCGCGACGAGCGCGAAGGCGGGCTGCGGGCGATCCTCAATTTCGGCCACACCTTCGGTCACGCGATCGAGGCGGGTACCGGCTTCGGCAACTGGCTGCACGGGGAGGCCGTGGGGGCCGGCATGGTGCAGGCGGCCGATCTGTCATGCCGGATGGGCCTGCTGGCGCGCTCCGATGCCGGGCGGCTGGCGGCGCTGGTGACGCGTGCCGGGTTGCCGGTGCGAGCGCCGGCCTGGCCTTTCGCGCAATGGCTCGAGCTGATGAGCGTCGACAAGAAGGCCGAGCAGGGCATCCCGCGCTTCGTCCTCCTCGAAGGGCTGGGGCGCGCGGTGCTGCGGCGTGCCCCCGAGGGCGCGTTGCGCGAGACCCTCGCGGCCGGCTCGGCCGAGGGCTGACGGAGCGTTCGCGGTGGCTGAGCGCCGCCGGGCGACCTGGGCCGCCGACCCCGCCGCCAGCCGGGGGCGGCGCCACCCGGAGTCGTCCGCGGCGCCACGCACCGAGTTCCAGCGCGACCGCGACCGCATCGTGCACTGCACGGCCTTCCGGCGGCTCGAGTACAAGACCCAGGTCTTCGTCAACCACGAAGGCGATCTCTTCCGGACGCGGCTGACCCACTCGATCGAGGTCGCGCAGATCGCGCGCTCGATCTCCCGGCGCCTCGATCTCGACGAGGATCTGGTCGAGGCGATCTCGCTGGCGCACGACCTCGGGCACACCCCCTTCGGCCATGCCGGCCAGGACGCGCTCGATGCCTGCATGACCCCGTGGGGTGGCTTCGAGCACAACCTGCAGTCGCTGCGGGTCGTCGACGAGCTCGAGCAGCGCTACGGAGCCTTCGACGGCCTGAACCTGTGCTTCGAGACCCGCGAGGGCATCCTGAAGCACTGCTCGCGCGACCGTGCGCGGGCGCTCGGCGATGTGGGAGCGCGATTTCTGCAGGGCGGGCAGCCCACCCTCGAGGCCCAGGTGGCCAATCTCGCCGACGAGATCGCCTACGACCACCATGATGTCGATGACGGGCTGCGCTCCGGGCTGCTGAGCCTCGCCGAGCTCGAGGAGGTGGCGCTCTTCGCGGAGCACGCCGCCCAGGTGCGGCAGCGCTTTCCGGGCCTTGCCGGCAGGCGGGTCGTGCACGAGGTGCTGCGCCGCATGATCGCCGAGCGCATCGACGATCTGGTTGCGCAGACGGGTGCGCGACTGGCCGCCGCGGCCCCCGCCGATGTCGAGGCCGTGCGACGCAGCCCGCCGCTGGCGGCCTTCTCGGCGCCGATGAAGGCCCGCGTCGCGCCCCTCAAGCGCCTGTTGCGCGAGCGGCTCTACCGGCACGACCAGGTGGTGGCGGTGATGGACGAGGCGCGCACCCTGGTCGCGCGACTCTTCGAGCGCTTTCTGGCGGCCCCGGGGCTGCTGCCCGACGAGCATCGGATCCGGAACGAGGCGATTGGCCCGCGGGCGGTCGCGGACTATATTGCCGGGATGACCGATCGCTATGCGATCCGCGAGTACCTCCGCGTGGCGGGCGACCTGCCGCCGCTGCGCGCGCTGCTGACCCCGCCGCTGACTGGCGGTGCCCCGCTTCGGCGCGATGCCCCGGGCCCGGTGGGCCCGGCCTGACCGGGAGACTCCCCATGGCCCCAACGCGAGGCGTGGCCGCGCTGCTCAACCTCGGGCATGCGATCGATCACATGTTCCTGCTGATCTTCGCGACCGCGGTCGGCGCCATTGCCTCGGAGTTCGGAGTGCAGCGCTGGGAGGACCTGATGCCCTTCAGCGCGGGTGCCTTCCTGCTCTTCGGGCTGGGCTCGCTGCCGGCAGGCCGTCTGGGCGACCTGTGGGGGCGGCGCGCGATGATGCTGCTCTTCTTCTTCGGCATGGGCGTGTCGGCGATGCTCGTGGCGACCACCTCGGGCCCGTGGTCGATGGCGGCGGCGCTGACGCTGCTGGGTGCGTTCTCGTCGATCTATCACCCGGTCGGCATCCCCATGCTGGTGCAGGGTGCCCGCAATCCCGGCATGACCATCGGCTTCAACGGGCTGGTCGGCAACCTCGGCATCGCGGTCGCGGCGCTGGTCACCGGCCTGCTGGTCAAGCATTTCGGCTGGCGCACCGCCTTCGTGCTGCCCGGGCTGGTGTCGATCGCCGCCGGCGTGGCCTTCGCGATGCTCGCCCCTCGCGAGAGCGAGCCGCCGGCACGTCGCGCCTCGAAGGTGGTGACGCTGCCGCGCGCGGTGATGCTGCGCATCGTGGTCATCATGACCGTCACCGCGATCACCGGCAGCCTGCTGTTCAACTTCACCACCAACGGCAACGGCGAACTGCTGCGCGAGCGTTTCGCGGGCGTCGTCGAGGACCCGGCCACCCTCGGTCTGCTGCTGGCTTGCGTCTATGCGGTCGCCTCGCTCGCGCAGATCGTCGTCGGCCGGCTGATCGACCGCTACCCCCTCAAGCGGATCTATGTCGGCGTCGTGATGCTGCAGGCGCCGCTGCTGCTGGCGGCCGCCAACGCACAGGGCTGGTGGCTGTTCGGGCTGCAGATCGCGATCATGGTGTCGATCTTCGGCGCGATTCCGTTCACCGACGCGATGGTCGTGCGCTACGTCGACGACCGCATGCGCTCGCGGGTGTCGGGGATCCGCATCGGCGTGTCCTTCGGGGTGAGCTCGCTCGCGGTCTGGGCGCTGGGGCCGCTTGTGAAGGCCTCGGGCTTCAGCTGGCTTCTCGGGCTGATGGCAGGCATCGCGGTCGTCACGCTGGCCTGCGCGCTGATGCTCCCCGACGCTCGCCAGACCAGTCCTGCCGCCCAGCCATCCTGATCCGCACCGGCCCGCTGGCCGCCCCCGGAGACTCCGCATGCCCATCTACGAACTGCGCACCTACGAGGTCATCGTCGGCAAGATGGCCGAGGTGGTCGAGCTCTACCGCACCGAAGGCTACCCGGCCATCGAGCGCCACCCGAAACGCCTCGTGGGCTACTTCACCGGCGACATCGGCGCGCTGAACCAGCTGGTGCACCTCTGGAAGTTCGACGACGATGCCGACCGCCGGGCCTTCTGGTCCGCGCTGTTCGCCGACGAAGCCTTCATGGCCTTCGCGCGAAAGCTGCGCCCGCTGCTGCGTGGCCAGGAGAACAAGCTGCTGATGGCCGCCCCCTGGGGACCGACGGCCTGAGGGTTGGGGCACCCTCGCTCCGGCGGGGCGGTCTCCCAGCCTGGCACTCGGATTGCTTCAATTCCCGCGGACGCCCTTGTATAGTGCAAGGTTCGTCCGCGTTCGCTTCGCTGCACCGCCGCATGATCGGCTGGCGCAGCCATGGCGGGCGCACATGCCATTGACAGGCTTGGGATCACGCGGAGCGCCGGGATGCACAGCGAGCACCAACATCGGTCGGATTCGGTCGTTCATGCCACGTCGGCGCAGGCGCCGGCGGCGTTCGGCCTCTACGACCCCGCCCACGAGCACGATGCCTGCGGCGTCGGTTTCGTGGCCCACATCAAGGGCAAGAAGAGTCACCGGATCATCGAGCAGGGTCTGCAGATCCTGTGCAACCTCGATCACCGGGGCGCGGTCGGTGCCGACCCGCTGATGGGTGACGGCGCGGGCATCCTGACCCAGATTCCCGACCAGTTCTTCCGCGAGGAAATGGCCCGACTCGGCGTCACGCTGCCCCCGGCCGGCGAATACGGCGTCGGCATGGTCTTCCTGCCCAAGGAGCACGCGTCCCGGCTGGCCTGCGAGCAGGAACTCGAGCGGGCGGTGCGCGCCGAGCGTCAGGTGCTGCTCGGCTGGCGCGACGTGCCGGTCGATCGCGAGATGCCGATGTCCCCCACGGTGCGTGCCAAGGAGCCCGTGATCCGGCAGATCTTCATCGGGCGCGGCCCCGACGTCATGGTCACCGACGCGCTGGAGCGCAAGCTCTACGTGATCCGCAAGATGGCGAGTCATGCGATCCAGGCGCTCGACCTCAAGTACGGCAAGGAGTACTTCGTGCCGTCGATGTCGGCGCGCACGATCGTCTACAAGGGGCTGCTGCTGTGCGGGCAGGTCGGCCAGTACTACCGCGACCTCCAGGATCCGCGCTTCGTGTCGGCGCTCGCACTGGTGCACCAGCGCTTCTCGACCAACACCTTTCCCGAGTGGCCGCTCGCGCACCCCTACCGGCTGGTCGCGCACAACGGCGAGATCAACACCGTCAAGGGCAACTACAACTGGCTGCGTGCCCGCGAGGGCGTGATGCGCTCGCCGGTGCTCGGCGAGGATCTGCGCAAGCTCTACCCGATCGTCTACGCCGGGCAGTCCGACACCGCCACCTTCGACAACTGCCTCGAACTGCTGGTGATGGCCGGGTACCCGATCGCGCACGCGATGATGATGATGATCCCGGAGGCGTGGGAGCAGCACACGCTGATGGACGAGAAGCGCCGCGCCTTCTACGAGTTCCATGCGGCGATGATGGAGCCCTGGGAC
>JBIIHU010000062.1:0-15676 GCA_044235405.1 Burkholderiaceae bacterium | reverse complement strand
CTATATCTACGGCGGCCTCGATCGCGGGCCCACCGAGATCAACCGCAACGTCGGCATGGCGTGGGCGGTCGGCGGCTGGCTGCTCACGCCCTTCCTGCAGAAGATCGGCTTCGAGGCCGCGCAGAAGCTGCGCCAGCGCGTGATCGACGAGCTTCACACCACCTTCGCCAGCCGCTACACCCGCACGGTCTCGCTCGCGCAGGCCCTCAGCCTCGAGGCGATCGGCGAGTACGGCCGGCAGGCGACCGGCACCAAATACCTGATCGATCCCAGCCTCGATGCCTGAGCGCGGCCATTTCGACGACGAGATCCGCACCCTGCCGGCCGGCGACGCCACCTGGACGGGCCGGGTGCATCCGGCCTGGAACATCGGCGAGAACCCCAACGGCGGCTACCTGATGACGCTCGCCGTCTCGGCGATCCGTCAGGCCTGCCCGCAGCATCCGGATCCGCTGAGCATCACCGTGCACTACCTGCGGCCGGGCGCGCCCGACACCGACTGCCGCATCGACGTGCAGGTGCTGCGCACCGGCCGCACGCTGAGCACCGTGCGCGCGAGCCTCGTGCAGGAGGGCACGGCGCGCATCGAGGTGCTGGCCGCGATGGGCCGGCTCGGCGAGGAGGCCGAGCCCGTGCTCGCCCTGCCGATGCCGACCATCCCGCCGCCCGATGGGTGCGCGCCGCGCACCGGCGAGGTCCAGGGGCTCGATCTCGCGATCCTGCAGCGCCTCGACATCCGCCTCGATCCGGCCGAGTTCCGGGTCGGCGGCGCCGGTCGCGCGCAGATCAGCGGCTGGATCCGCTTTCATGACGGCCGCGAGCCCGACCCGCTCGCCTGCCTGCTCTTCGTCGACACCTTCCCCCCATCGGTGGTCGGCCTGCTCGGCGACGTCGGCTGGGTGCCGACGGTCGAGCTCACCGTGCAGTTGCGCGCCCGCCCCGCGCCCGGCTGGATGCTCGGCCGCTTCCAGACCCATGACCTGAGCGAGGGGCGGCTCGTCGAGGATGCCGCGCTCTGGGACAGCCGCGGCCGCCTGGTCGCCCAGTCCCGCCAACTGGCCCTGGTGCGCCGGGCCGAAAGGAAGCCCTGACATGAACACCGACGTCCTGTTCCAGCCGCTGCAGGTCGGGCCGATGCGCCTCGCGCACCGCGTCGTGATGGCCCCGCTGACGCGCATGCGCGCCGACCCGGCCACCAACGCGCCGGTGCCCGTGAACGCGGTCTACTACGGCCAGCGCGCCAGCGAAGGCGGGTTCATCATCGCCGAGGCCTCGCAGGTCTCGCAGCAGGGCAAGGGCGCGCCCACCACGCCCGGCATCCACACCGAGACCCAGGTCGCCGGCTGGCGCGGCATCACCGAGGCCGTCCACGCCCGCGGCGGCAAGGTCTTCCTGCAGCTGTGGCACATGGGCCGGCTGTCGCATCCTTCGCACCAGCCCGGCGGCGGTCTGCCGGTGGCGCCCTCGGCCGTCGGCGCCAAGGGCATGTGCACCACCGCCCAGTTCACCCGCGAACCCTTCCCGGTGCCGCGCGCGCTCGAGACCGACGAGATCCCGACGCTGATCGAGTCGTATGCGCAGGCCGCGCGCAACGCGATGGCCGCCGGCTTCGACGGCGTCGAGATCCACTCCGCCAACGGCTACCTGCTCGAGCAGTTCCTGCAGTCGCGCACCAACCGGCGCACGGACGCCTGGGGCGGCTCGATCGCCAACCGCTGCCGCCTGAGCCTCGCGGTCACCGAGGCGGTCGCCAAGGTCTGGGGCGCCGACCGGGTCGGCATCCGGCTGTCGCCCTTCGGCGTGGCCAACGACAGCGGCGAGGACGACCCGATGCCGCTCTACAGCCACCTGATCGGCGAGCTCGACGGCATGGGCCTGGCCTACCTGCACCTGATCGAGCCGCGCGCCAGCGGCGCCGGCCAGGCCGAGGTCGACCACCAGAACGTACCCTCGGCCGCGAAGCTGTTCCGCCCGGCCTGGCGCGGCGTGCTGATCGCCGCGGGCAACTTCCGGGCCGACAGCGCGGCCGAGATGGTGGCGCGCGGCGACGCCGACGCGATCGCCTTCGGCCGCTTCTTCATCTCCAACCCCGACCTGCCTCGGCGCATCCGCGAGGCAGCCGCCTTCACGCCCTACGATCGCGCCACGTTCTATTCCCGCGGCCCCGAGGGTTACGTCGACTACCCGCTGCTCGACGGCAGCCCGGCCTGATCCGGGAGGCGGACGACCGCGCCCGCCGGTCACGGCCGGCGCGCGCGGTTTTCGACGCGGCGCGCGCGGGTGCCCGCATTGACGATGCACGCGAGCGCGCCCACACTCCGGCGGATGCCCGGCGCAGATCGGGCCCGACACCCCAAGGAGGAGCATCGATGGCAAGGAAGATCTTCGCAGCGGCCGTGGCCGCGGCGACGCTGGCGTTCGCCGGCACCGCAGTCGCCCAGGAAAAGCTGGTCGTCTGGTTCACCAAGGGTTTCTACCCGGCCGAGGACCGCGCGCTCGACACCATGATCTACCGGTTCGAGCAGAAGACCGGCGTCAAGGTCGAACTCTCGCTGTACCCGGTGCAGGACGTCATTCCCAAGACCGTCGCGGCGCTCGATTCGCGCTCGCCGCCCGACGTCGCCTTCGGCCTCACCTTCGACTTCCAGGTGGCCGGCAAGTGGGCCAGCGAAGGCAAGCTGCTCGATCTCTCGTCGGTGCTCAACCCGATGAAGGACAAGTTCCTGCCCAACACGCTGTCCACGGCGCTGCTGCCCGGACCCGGCGGCAAGAAGGCCTACTACGCGGTGCCGGTCTACCAGCAGACCATGCACATCCAGTACTGGAACGACATGCTCGCCGAGGCCGGCTTCAAGCCCGAGGACATCCCGAAGGGCTGGAAGGACTACTGGAGCTTCTGGTGCGACAAGGTCCAGCCGGCGCACCGCCAGAAGACCGGCAAGCGCACCTTCGCGATCGGCCATCCGATGGGCGTCGATGGCACCGACTCGTTCTTCAGCTTCCACCAGTTCATGCTGGCCTACAACGTCCAGGTCGTCGATGACAACGGCAAGGTCACGCTGGGCGAGGCGAAGAACCGGGCCGGCCTGATCTCGGCGCTCAAGGACTACACCGACATCATGGCCAAGGGCTGCACGCCGCCCTCGTCGATCAGCTGGAAGGATCCCGACAACAACGTCGCCTTCCACAACAAGACCACGCTGATGACCCACAACGCCACGATCTCGATCGCGGCCAAGTGGCTCGACGACATGAACAACACGACGCTTACCGCCGAGCAGCGCGCGCAGGCCAAGCGCAACTACGAGGAGCTGATCGCGACCGCGCAGTGGCCCAACAAGCCCGACGGCAAACCCGCCACCTACCTGGCCGCTGTCAAGCTCGCCGTGGCCTTCGCCGGCGCCAAGAACGAGAAGCGCGCGCGCGAGTTCCTGGCCTTCATGATGGAGGAGGCCAACCTGACGCCCTACACCGAGGGCGCGCTGGGCCGCTGGTATCCGGTCACCAAGGCGGCTGCCGACCGCGACTTCTGGACCAAGGAAGACAAGCATCGCAAGGCGGTGTCCGACCAGTTCCGCGCCGGCACCGGCACCTTCCCCTTCACGCGCAACTGGAAGTTCACGATCCTCAACAACGAGAACGTCTGGGCCAAGGCGATGAGCCGCGTCGTCAACGACAAGTGGACGCCCGAGCGCGCCGCTGACGAACTGATCGCGCGGGCGGTGCAGGTCGCCGGCAACTGAGCGTGACCGCGGCCACCCCCGCGGTCGCGGGCCGGCGCGCGCCGGCCGGCCCGCTGCGCCCGGCGTCGTGGAACACCGTCGGGCTGCTGATGATCGCGCCCTACGTGCTGGTGTTCCTGCTGTTCGTGCTCTACCCGGTCGCCTACGGCTTCTGGCTGGCGCGCGATCCGGCGAGCTACGTGCGGCTGTGGGAAGACCCGGTCTTCGGCAATGCGGTCATCAATTCCGCGCTGTTCCTGCTGGTGGTCGTCAACCTCAAGTTCCTGCTGGCGCTCGGCCTGTCGGGCTTCTTCGTCCACGAGCGGTGGTGGATCCGCATCCTCGCGGTGCTCTTCATCCTGCCGTGGGCGGTGCCCTCGATCCCCACCATCCTGTCGTTCCGCTTCATGCTCAACCCCGAATGGGGCGTCATCAACAGCGTCTATTTCCGCCTCACGGGGCTGGACGGCCCCAACTGGCTCAACGACCGCTGGATCGCGTTCGCGATGGCCGGCATGGTGCACATCTGGAAGTCGCTGCCGTTCTGGACGCTGATCCTCGTCACCGGGCGCCTGGCGATCAGCAAGGACCTCTACGAGGCAGCCTCCGTCGACGGGGCCACCCGCTGGCAGCAGTTCGTCCACATCACCTGGCCCTCGATCCGCACCCTCTACATCACCTGCACGCTGCTCTCGATGATCTGGACGCTGGGCGACTTCAACAGCGTGTACCTGCTCACCGGCGGCGGGCCGTCCGACCTCACCCATGTGCTGGCCACGCTCGGTATCCGCTACCTGCGCCTGGACCAGGTCGACATGGCGATGGCCAGCATCGTGGCCGCGATGCCGCTGGTGCTGCCGCTGGTCTTCTTCATGATGAAGCGGCTGTCGCGCGGGCCGCACGAGGACTGAGCCGGTGAGCGCATCGACGACCCGTGGGCCGTGGCGGCTGCGCCCGCTCCTCTCCGAGACCGGCCTTTGGCTGGTGGGCATCCCGGTGCTGCTGTGGACGATGCTGCCGATCTACCACATGCTGCTGTTCGCGCTGTCCACCAAGGACAGCGCGTTCGCAGGGCGGCTGTGGCCGCAGACGCCGACGCTGCGCAACGTCGAGATCGTGTTCGCGCAGCAGCATCATTACCTCGGCAACTTCTGGGCGCAGATCGGCTCGAGCGTGCTGATCGCTGCGGCCACCGGGCTGCTGACGCTCGTCGTCGCCACCATGGCGGCCTTCGCGATCAGCCGGCTGCGGGTGCGCGGTGGCCGCTGGGTCATGAACGCGGCGCTGTTCACCTACTTCATCCCGGCGGCCTTCCTCGCGGTACCGATGTACAAGACGATGGGTCTGTACGGCCTGCTGAACAACCGCTGGGCGATGATCCTGGCGATGGTCACGCTGGCCGCGCCCTATGCAATCTGGGTGCTGAAACAGGCCTCCGACAAGCTGCCCGTCGAGCTCGACGAGGCCGCGATCGTTGATGGCGCAACCGCCGGCCAGCTGTTCCGGCTGGTCTACCTGCCGCTGATGACCCCGTCGCTGGTGGCGATCGGCGTGTACGCGGTGCTGCTCGCCTGGAACGAGTACCTGTACGCCTTCCTGCTGCTGTCCGACGAAAAGGACATCACGGTGGCGGTGGCGCTCGGGCTGTTCCTGTCGGCCGACGACTCGCCGTGGGAGCTGCTGATGGCCACCGGCGTGCTCTACGCGCTGCCGCCGGCGGCGATCTACTACGTCTTCAGGCGCTACATGGTATCGGGGCTGACCGCGGGCGCGGTGAAGAGCTGAGTCGCCGCGCCGGCCACGGCGCGGCGCAACCAGGCCGGGACGCCGGGAACCCGGCGGGCCTCAGACCACGATCGGGTTGACCGCGCCGTCCATCGACAGGATGGCGCCCGACACGTAGCTCGCCTTCGACGAGGCGAGGAACAGCACCGCGTTGGCGATCTCCTCGGGCGTGGCGATGCGCCCGAGCGGCAGCTTGGCCTTGGCCCGCGCGAGCGCCTCGTCGGGACTGATGCCCTGCATCCGTGCATCCGCCAGCATGCCCTCCTTCAGGCGCTCGGTCAGCGTCAGGCCCGGATTGACCGCGTTCACGCGAATGCCACGGCCGGCGTAGGCGCTCGCCATGCCGGCGGTGACCAGCATCAGCGCCGCGTTGGCCGCGCCGCCGGGCATGTGGACCGGGCTGGCGACCTTGCCGCCGGCGCCGATCACGTTGACGATGGTGCCGCTGCCGCGCGCGGCCATGCGCTTGACGATCGCATCGATCGGGAACACGTAGCTGAAGTACTTCGCGTCCATCGCGGCGCGCCACGCGCCGGGCTCGAGCTCGTCGGGCGGCGTGCGCTTCGCGGCGCCCGCGGAGGTCACCAGTACGTCGATCGGGCCCAGCCCGGCCTCGACCGCCGCCACCATCGCGCCCACCGCCGAGGGGTCGGCCATCTCGCCAGCGAAGCTCATCAGGCGGCCGGGCGCGCCTGCCTCGGGCAGCGCCTGCAGCAGCGCCGCGCGGCCGCGCTCGAGGTTGCCGGCATCGCGCGAGACGATCGCGACCCGCGCGCCCTCGGCCAGAAAGCCTTGCGCGCAGGCCAGCCCGATGCCCTTGCTGCCGCCCGTCACCACCACCACCTTGCCGCCGAGTTCGAGATCCATCGTATGCTCCCCTGTTCTTCGAGATGTCGCGGGCCCGCGCCCGCCCAGCCATGAACGATACCGCCTCCCGGACCCCGAATCGCTCACGACCCGTATCGTCGTCGGTGACCGTGCGCGACAGCCGCGACGACGACCTGCCCGCGATCCAGGCGATCTACGCGCACCATGTGCTGCACGGCACCGGCACCTTCGAGCTCGAGCCGCCCACCCTCGAGGAAATGACCCGCCGCCGCGCCGACGTGCTCGGCAACGGATTCGCGTGGCTGGTGGCCGAGCACGAGGGCACGGTGCTCGGTTATGCCTATGTCAACTGGTTCCGCACGCGCCCGGCCTACCGCTTCACGGTCGAGGACTCGATCTACATCGCGCCCGAGGCGATCGGTCGCGGCGTGGGCCGGCAGCTGCTCGAGGCGCTCCTTGCGCGCTGCGACCAGCGCGGCTGTCGCCAGGTGCTCGCGGTGATCGGCGACAGCGCCAACACCGGCTCGATCGCGCTGCATGCCGCCTGCGGCTTCCGGATGGCCGGCTCGCTGCGCGCGGTGGGCTGGAAGTTCGGCCGCTGGCTCGACGTGGTGATGATGCAGTACGAGGCCGGCGAGGCCGACCGCAGTCCGCCGGCCTGAGGCGGCCGGGCACGGCGGCTCGGCGCCCGGCCCACGGTCGCCGCTCCGCGCTTCAGGCGTAGGCCACGATCATCTTCGTGGCCAGCGCATACAGCAGCACCGCGAAGATGCGCTTGAGCAGAGCCACCGGCATCCGGTGGGCGAGGCGCGCGCCGAAGGGCGCGGTGAGCACGCTGGCCGCCACCACCGCGGCGAGCGCCGGCAGATGGATGAAGCCCAGGCTCCAGGACGGCAGGCCTGGCACGCCCCAGCCGGCGATCACGTGGCCGATCATGCCGACCACCGCCACCGGCACGCCGATGGCCGCCGCGGTGCCGATCGCGCGCGACAGCACCACGCCCCACGACAGCATCAGCGGCACGGTCAGGAAGGCGCCGCCCGCGGAGGCCAGGCCGCAGATCACGCCGACCACCACGCCGATCGCGACCAGCACCGGCATGCGCGGCAGGCCGCCGCCGCCCGAGGGCTTGCGGCCGAGCAGCATCTGCGTGGCGCCACCATAGACCACCAGCGCGAAGCCGATCGCGAGCACCCGCTGCGGCAGCCAGCCGGCCACCAGCGTGGCGATGAAGCTGCCCGCGACCATGGCCGGCGCGATGCGGCGCACGATCGTCCAGTCGACCGAGCCCAGACGATGGTGAGCCAGCACGCTGGAACTCGAGGTGAACACCACCGAGGCCATCGCGGTCGCGAGCGCCATGTGGACGATATGGTCGGTGGTCAGCGCCTGTGCGGCGAAGATCGCCGAGAGCACCGGCACCAGCGTCAGCCCGCCGCCGATGCCCAGCAGCCCCGCGAGAAAACCGATGAAGGCCCCGATCGCGAGGTAGGCGACGAGCCACGATAGCCAGGTCATGGGCCGGGATCATACGCGCCGGAACAACCACGACGGGGCGCGCACGCCGTCGCTGCTATCGTTCGGAGCTTCGACGCCCTCTTCCGGACCCATGACGATGACCGCCCCCGACCTCTTCTCGCCCGTGCGCATCGGCGCGATCGACTGCGCCAACCGCGTCTTCATGTCGCCGCTGACCCGCTGCCACGCGCTGCCCGACGGCGACGTGCCGCATGCGCTGAACGCCACCTACTACGCGCAGCGCGCGAGCGCCGGGCTCATCATCAGCGAGGCCACCCAGGTGTCCGCGCAGGGCAAGGGCTATGTCGACACCCCGGGGATGTACAGCCCGGCACAGGAGGCGGGCTGGCGGCTCGTGACCGACGCGGTGCATGCGGCCGGCGGGCGCATCGTCGCGCAACTGTGGCACGTGGGCTCGATCTCGCACCCCGACTTCCAGCCCGGCGGCGCGCTGCCGGTGTCGTGCTCGGCGGTGAATCCCGGCGGCGTCGTGCGCACGCCGGCCGGCAAGAAGGACCGGGTCGCGCCGCGCGCGCTCGAGACCCACGAGGTCGCCGCGATGGTCGAGACCTGGCGCCAGGCGGCGCTCGTCGCGCAGCGCGCCGGCTTCGACGGCGTCGAGCTGCACGGCGGCAACGGCTACCTGCTCGAGCAGTTCATGCGTGACTCGACCAACCTGCGCACCGACGAATGGGGCGGCAGTATCGCCAATCGCCTGCGCCTGACGCTGTCGATCATCGATGCCTGCATCGGCGTATTCGGCAAGGACCGGGTCGGCATCCGGCTGTCGCCCGTGACCAACGCGAACAACTGCGGGCAGGACAGCAACCCGCAGGCCACCTACGGCACGCTGGTCGATGCGCTGAGCGAGCGCGGCATCGCGTTCATCGACTTCGTCGAGGGCCAGACCGGCAGCACTCGCAACCTCGAGGGCTTCGACTTCGCGCTCGCGCGCAAGCGCTTCCGCGGCGCCTACGTCGCGAACAACCGCTACACGCGGCAGATGGCACTCGATGCGATCGCCGGCGGCGCGGCCGACGCGGTCGCCTTCGGCGTGCCCTTCATCGGCAACCCCGACCTGCCCGAGCGGCTTCGCCGCGACGCGCCGCTTGCGACGGCCAATCCGCAGACCTACTACGGCCAGAGCGCGGTAGGCTACACCGACTACCCGGCGCTCGACGCCGCCTGAGCGCCGCCGACGAGCAGCGCGCGGTGCTCGTCGGCGACGTTGCTGCCGCACAGCACCGTCGCGACCGACGCACCGGCCAGCCGCTCGCGCAGCACCAGCACGCCGGCGAGCCCGGCCGCGCCGGAGGGCTCGAGCACCAGCCCCGCGTGCTCGAAGGCCATCCGCATCGCATCGACGATGGTTGCGTCGTCAACCAGAAGCACGTCATCGACGAGCCCGCGAAGGTCGTCGAGCGCCTCGGGTACCGGCACGCGAACCGCGATGCCGTCGGCGATCGTGTCGGCGACGTCGGTGCGGCATGCGCGGCCCTCGCGCAGGCTCAACGCCATCGATGGCGCGCCGCGCGCGCACACGCCGATCACGCGGGTGGCCGGCGACGCCGCCCTGAACCAGCGCGCGATCCCCGCGAGCAGCGCCCCGTTGCCCAACGGCACGACGACCGCGTCGAAGGCGTCGCCACGCGCGAGCAGCTCCACCGCGATCGTGCCGTGCCCCTCGGCGGTCTGCGGCTCGCAGCCATCCTCGACCCAGCGCCCGCCGCCGGCCGCCGCATGCGCGCGTCCCGCGTCCTTCGCGGCGTCGAAGTCGGCGCCGGCCAGGCGCACGTCGGCACCGAGTGCGCGCATCCGGGCCACCTTGTGCGGATTGGCGCCATGCGCGGCGAAGATCGTGACCGGCAGTTGGAGTGCACGACCGGCCCATGCGAGCGCCTGGCCCCAGTTGCCGGCGCTCGCACCGACGATCGGCCCGCGCTCGCCCTCGCGCGCCAGCGCCGCAAGCAGCACGCTCGCGCCACGCGCCTTGAAGCTGCGGATCGGGTTCAGGAACTCGAGCTTCAGCGTCAGGCGGCAGCCCAGCGCCGCCGCCAGCGGCTCGCAGACATACTGCGGCGTGTCGCGAAACAGCGCCGGGATGTCGGCCGCGGCCTCGGCGATGCGCGCGAGCGACAGCCGGTGCGCGGGCCGCGCGGCATCGACCAGCACCGCGCGCTCGACCATCGGTCGCACCGCGTCGGGTCCATGCGCGCGGGCGCTCATCAGCACGCCGTCGAGGTGGTCGATCTCGTGCTGCACGAGTTCGGCGAGTTCGGGCGGCAGCTCGCGCCAGTGACGCTCGCGACCCCGCTCGTCCTGGTAGACGAGGTCGACCGAGGCATGACGCCGCACGCGCACCACCCGCCCGGGCACGCTCAGGCAGTCATCCCAGAGCTCGATGAGCTCGGCGCTTGCTCGGGTGATCCGCGGGTTGATCAGCGCGAAGGGCGTGGCGCCGAGGTTCATCGCGACGATGCGCAGGCCGATCCCCGCCTGCGGTGCGGCCATCGCGCGGCCGAAGCCGGCGCGCGCACGGAAATCGGCAAGCGTCGCGTGCAGGCAGCGCAGCACGGCCGGCAGCGAGGGATCGGGAAAGACCACCGGCGCGGCCACGGCGGCCAGACGCGGATCACCCTCGACCAGGATCGGCAGGATGTCGGCGGGATCATGCATGGGGGCTCCCAGCCCGGCGGGCGAACGGTCCGGATGGTGCAACCCGGGATCGCGCAGGCCGCGAATCAGGCGTAACTGCGCGCGTCCTCGATCAGCTTGCCGTCATTGGGCAGGCTGCCCGCGGCGACGAGCACCACCTCGCCGCGCAGCTTGGTGAGCTCGCGCAGGCTCTCGGCCACCCGCGCGGCCAGCCCCTCGGGCGCCTCGGCGCACTCGGCCTTCAGCGTCATCGCATCCTGGGCCATCTCGCCGCTGACCACCAGCCGCACGCGACCGAGCTCAGGGTGGCGACGCGCGACCTCGGCGACCTGGCCGGGATGCACGAACATGCCGCGCACCTTGGTGGTCTGGTCGGCGCGGCCCAGCCAGCCACGGATCCGCACATTGGTGCGACCGCAGGGCGAGCGGCCGGGCAGCACCGCCGAAAGATCGCCGGTGCCGAAGCGGATCATCGGGTACTCGGGGTTGAAGCTGGTGACCACCACCTCGCCGATCTCGCCGTCGGGCAGCGGCTCGCCGGTGCCCGGGCGCACGATCTCGAGGATCAGGTCCTCGTCGAGGATCATGCCCTCGAGCGCCTCGGTCTCATAGGCGATCAGGCCGACGTCGGCGGTGCCGTACCACTGCAGCACGGTGGCGATGCCCTGCTCGCGGAACCAGGCGCGCAGCGACGGCGGCAGCGCCTCGGCGCCCACCAGCGCGCGCTGCAGCTTGCCGATGTCGGCGCCGCTCTCGCGCGCCTTCTCGACGATGATGCGCAGGAACGAGGGCGTGCCGACATAGGCATCGGGCGACAGCGCGCGGATCACCTCGAGCTGCTGCTCGACCTGGCCGGTGCCCGCCGGGATCACCGCGCAGCCGACATGCCGCGCCGCGAGGTCGACCATCCACGCACCCGGCGTCAGGTGATAGCCGAAGCAGTTCTGCACGACATGACCGGGGCGCATGCCAGCCGCCCACAGCGCGCGCGCGGCACGCCAGGGATCGGGCCGGGCACCCTCGGGGTCGAAGATCGGACCGGGCGACAGGTACAGATGCCCCATGCGGCCCGGCGTCACGGTGGTCAGCCCGCCGAAGGGTGGTTCAGCCTGCTGAAGATCCTTGAGTTCGGACTTGCGCAGCACCGGCAGCGCGGCCAGCGCCTTGCGCGAGGCGATCGCGCGGGCGTCGATACCGTCGAGCCGGCGGGCCCAGCCGGGTGCGCCGCACATCGCGTGCTCGATCAGCCCGGGGAGCCGCGCCATCAGCGCGCCCTCGCGGGCCTCCGGCGCGCGGGTCTCGAGATCGTCGTAGAAGGGCGATGCGCTCATCGGTGGCCTCGGCAAGGGTTGCAGCGTGGCGCGCCCCGCGCGCCGGGCGGATTCTCGGTGGCCGGTGTATGAGCGGCCGCGGGATCAGAGCCAGCGCTTGCGCCGGCGATAGGCCTTCACGTCGCGAAACGACGTGCGGCCTTCCTTCGACACGCCGAGATAGAACTCGCGCACATCCTCGTTGGCGGCGAGCTCGGCCGCCGGACCGTCCATCACGATGCGGCCGCTCTCGAGGATGTAGCCGTGATCGGAGTACTTCAGGGCCACGTTGGTGTTCTGCTCGGCGATCAGGAAGCTGACGCCTTCCTTCTGATTGAGGTCGCGCACGATGCCGAAGATCTCCTCGACGATCTGCGGCGCCAGGCCCATCGAGGGCTCGTCGAGCAGGATCATGTTCGGCTTGGCCATCAGCGCGCGGCCCACTGCGGTCATCTGCTGCTCGCCGCCTGACGTGTAGCCGGCCTGCGAGCCGCGGCGCAGCTTCAGGCGCGGGAAGTAGTGGTAGACACGCTCGAGTTCGGCCTCGAGCGCACCGCGCGACAGCCCGCGGGTGTAGGCGCCGGTGAGGAGGTTCTCCTCGACGCTCAGGTGGCCGAAGCAGTGCCGGCCTTCCATGACCTGGATCACGCCGCGGCGCACGAGGTCCGACGGCGTCAGGCGATCGATGCGCTCGCCGCGGTACTCGACGCTGCCCTTGGTGACCTCGCCGCGCTCGCCCTTGAGCAGGTTGGAGACCGCCCGCAGCGTGGTGGTCTTGCCCGCGCCATTGCCGCCGAGCAGCGACACGATGCGGCCCTCGGGCACGCTCAGCGACACGCCCTTGAGCACCAGGATCACGTGGTTGTAGATGACTTCGATGCCGTTGACGGCGAGCAGCGCAGCGGTGGTCACGATGAGGTCCTGAGGGGTTGCGGCGGGCGCTTGCCGCGGGTGCGCGCGCGCCCCGCGGCGGCAGCGGCGCGCGGGCTCGCGCCCGCGCGCCGGCGCATCAGCTCGCGTCCTTCGCGCAGTCGCGGTACTCGAGCTTCTTCTCGGAAGCGTACTTCTTGGCGGCCTGGTCGATCATCGGCTTGATGATGCTCATGTCGGCTTCGTAGATCTTCTTCTCGGTGATCCACTTCTTGCCGTCCCACTGGTGGATCATCGCCTTCGAGATGCCCATGTGGTCGGCGCACGAAGTCGACAGCGGCAGCATGAAGCCCTCGAAGCCCATCGCCTTGATCTTGCGATCGTCGATCGCGAGGTTCTCGAGGCCCCAGCGCACCTGCTCGCCGGTCAGCGGCTTCTTGCCGTACTTCTCCTGCGCGCGGCGGATACCCTCGACCGTGAGCATCGCGTGCACGATGCCGCGGTTGTAGAGCACCTCGCCGACCTCCTCGGCCGGGCCGGTGCCCTGGTTCTTGCCGTGCAGCAGCTTCAGGATGTCCTCGTGGACCTTGCCGCGGCCCGACGGCGACAGCGAGGTGACCGCGGTATAGCCCTTGCCGGCATCGCCCGCCGGGCGCACGTCGGGCTCGGCGCCCGCGTACCAGCCGCCGTACATCTTCTCGCGCGGATAGCCGGTGGCCACCGCCTCCTTGACGGCGGTGCCGTTCATCACGCCCCAGCCCCATAGCACGACATAGTCGGGACGCTGCTGGCGGATCTGCAGCCAGGTCGCCTTCTGCTCGACGCCGGGATGGGTGACGGGCAGCTGCAGCAGCTCGAAGCCATGCATCTTCGAGCGCTCGACCAGCAGCGGGATGGCTTCCTTGCCATAGGGCGAGTCATGGTAGACGTAGGCGATCTTCTTGCCCTTGAGCTTGTCCATCCCGCCTTCGCGCTGGCCGATGTGCTGCAGCACGATGTCGGCGGCCACCCAGTAGCTGCCGCCGAGGATGAAGTTCCACTTGAAGACCCGGCCCTCGGCCGAGGCCGACAGGCCGTAGCCGCCGGTGATCAGCGGGATCTTGTCGTTGAAGGTCTTGTCGGTCAGCGCGAAGGTGATGCCGGTGGACAGCGGGTGGAAGGCCGAGGCGCCGGTGGGGCCCTTGCCCTTGAGGCGCTCGTAGCACTCGACGCCGCGGTCGGTCGCGTAGCCGGTCTCGCACTCCTCGTAGGTGACCTTGACGCCGTTGATGCCGCCGTCGCGGGCATTGACCAGCTTCAGGTAGTCGATGAAGCCGTTGGCGAACGGGATGCCGTTTGGCGCGTAGGCGCCGGTGCGATAGGACAGCACCGGGATGAACTGCTCCTTGGCCATCGCGGCCTCGGCCTTCTTGGCCTGCGCGAGCGCGGGGGCCTGGACGCCGAGCGCACCGGCGGCGGCAAGCGCCGCGGCGAGCAGGCTGTGGCGGATCGTCTTCCTCATGTCGAACTCCTCCTGGGAATGGTCGTGTGATCGGACCTGACGTGAACCGGCGGCAACGGGTGGCCGCGCGGCAAGGCGGATGGCCCCGCAGTCATCAGTGCGGGAAGGGCCACAGGCGCAGCTTCTCCTTGCCGATCGACCACAGCCGGGCCAGCCCGTGCGGTTCGACGATCAGGAAGAAGACGATCAGCGCGCCGAAGATCATGAACTCGAGGTGCGAGGTCATCGCCGCGGACATCGGCACACCCAGCCACGCGGGAATCTGGTTGAGCAGGATCGGCAGGATCACGATGAAGGCCGCGCCGAGGAAGCTGCCGAGGATCGAGCCCAGACCGCCGATGATGATCATGAACAGCAGGTTCAGCGAGCGGTTGACATCGAAGGCCAGCGCCTCCCACGAGCCGAGGTGGACGAAGCCCCACAGCGCACCGGCCACGCCGATGAAGAAGGAACTCAGCGCGAACGCGGTGAGCTTCGCGTGCATCGGCCGGATGCCGATCACGGCCGCGGCGACGTCCATGTCGCGGATCGCCATCCACGAGCGGCCGAGATGGCCGCGCACCAGGTTCTTGGCCATCAGCCCGAAGACGCAGACGATCGCGAGCACGAACAGGTACTTGCGCTCGGGCGTGTCGATCAGCACCCCGAAGACCTCGAGCGTGGGCACCTGCACCGAGCCGGAAGTGGAATCGTTGCTCAGCCACTTCACGCGGGTGAAGAGCCAGTCGGCGAAGAACTGCGCCGCCAGCGTGGCCACCGCCAGGTACAGGCCCTTGATGCGCAGGCTCGGCACCCCGAACAGGATGCCCGCCACCATCGCGATCAGGCCGGCGAGGATGAAGGCGACGATCAGGTTGAGCTCGGGGATGCGCACCGTGAGGTTGTAGGCCGCGTAGGCGCCCACCGCCATGAAGGCGCCGGAGCCCAGCGAGATCTGGCCGCAGTAGCCCACCAGCAGGTTCAGGCCGATGGCCGCGAGCGCGAGGATCAGGAAGGGAATGAGGATGGCCTTGAACAGGTACTCGCTGCCGAGCATCGGCACGCCGATGAAGGCGAAGGCGAGCAGCAGGCCGATGACCACACGATCCTGGCGGATCGGGAAGATCTGCTGGTCGGCCGGGTAGGAGGTCTTGAACTGGCCGTTTTCGCGGTAGAGCATGGTGGGACTCGGTCGGGTGTCTTGCCGCGGGCCGCTAGACGCGGTCGATGATCTTTTCGCCGAACAGTCCCTGCGGGCGCACCAGCAGGAAGCCGAGCGCGAGCACGTAGGCGAACCAGTTCTCGATGCCGCCCCCGATGATGGGGCCGAGGTAGACCTCGGAGATCTTCTCGCCCAACCCGATGATCAGGCCACCGACGATGGCGCCGGGCACCGACGTGAAGCCACCGAGGATCACCACCGGCAGCGCCTTCAGCGCCAGGATGGCGAGCGAGAACTGCACGCCGAGCTTGCTGCCCCAGACCATGCCGGCGACCAGCGCGGTGAA
>JBIIHU010000061.1:0-15708 GCA_044235405.1 Burkholderiaceae bacterium | reverse complement strand
CCCGGATACACGGGACGCGGCGAACGGACCCGGCAAGCCGGGTGCGTTCACGACGGGTCAGGCGGCCAGGCGCTCGCGAAGGCGGCTCTTGACCCGGGCGAGCGCGGGCGGCAGGCCCTGCGCGAGCTGCGTGAACAGCTCCTCGTGCAGCGCGAGCTCGCGCTGCCAGTCGGAGGCATCGAGGCTGGTGATGCGCTCGAAGGAAGCCCGCGGGAAGGCCGTGCCGTCCCAGACCAGGTCGTCGTAGCGGGGCGTGGTGCCGAGCGCGTGTTCGGTACCACCCGCCTGTCCCTCGAGGCGCTGCAGGATCCAGACCAGCACCCGCATGTTGTCGCCGAAGCCCGGCCACACGAAACGGCCGTTGTCGTCGGTGCGGAACCAGTTGACGCAGAAGATGCGCGGCAGCCGGGCACCGGCGGCCTGCAGGCGATGACCGATGTCGAGCCAGTGGCCGAAATAGTCGGCCATGTTGTAGCCACAGAAGGGAAGCATCGCGAAGGGATCGCGGCGCACCACCCCGGTGGCACCCGCCTGCGCGGCCGTGGTCTCGGAGCCCATGGTGGCCGCCATGTAGACCCCCTCCTCCCAGTTGCGGGCCTCGGTCACCAGGGGCACGGTGGTGGAGCGACGCCCGCCGAAGATGAAGGCGTCGATCGGCACACCGGCGGGATCGTCCCAGTGAGGATCCATCGACGGACACTGCGCGGCAGGAACCGTGAAACGGGCGTTCGGATGGGCAGCCGGGCGCGGCTTGCCGTTGACCGGGTTGGCGCGCGCGATCTCGGGCGTCCAGTCGCGGCCCTGCCAGTCGAGAAGGTGGGCGGGTGGCTCGGAGAGACCCTCCCACCAGACGTCGCCGTCGTCGGTGAGCGCCACATTGGTGAAGATGGTGTTGCGCGACAGCGCCGCCAGGCAGTTGGGGTTGGTGGCCGCGCTGGTGCCCGGGGCGACGCCGAAGAAGCCCGCCTCGGGGTTGATCGCGCGCAGGCTACCGTCGGGCTGGGGCTTGATCCAGGCGATGTCGTCGCCGATGGTGCGCACCGACCAGCCCTCGAAGCCCTTGGGCGGGATCAGCATCGCGAAGTTGGTCTTGCCGCAGGCCGACGGGAAGGCCGCCGCGACATGCGAGGTCTTGCCCTGCGGCGACGTGACGGCGAGGATCAGCATGTGCTCGGCGAGCCAGCCGATGCCGCCGGCGAGCGCCTCCTGGCGACCCATGTTGGACGCGATGCGCAGCGCGAAGCACTTCTTGCCGAGCAGCGCATTGCCGCCATAGCCCGAGCCGTAGGACCAGATCTCGCGGCTCTCGGGGAAATGCACGATGTACTTGGTGGGGTTGCAGGGCCAGCGCACGTCGGCCTCGCCGGCGGCCAGCGGCTTGCCGACGCTGTGCACGCAGGGCACGAAATGGCCGTCCTCGCCGAGGACGTCGAAGACCGCGCGGCCCATGCGCGTCATGATGCGCATGTTGACCACGACGTAGGGGCTGTCGGAGAGCTCGACCCCCACGTGCGCGATCGGGCTGCCCAGCGGGCCCATCGAGAAGGGCACCACGTACATGGTGCGGCCGCGCATGCAGCCCTCGAAGAGACCGTCGAGGGTGACGCGCATCTCGGTCGGGGCCACCCAGTTGTTGGTGGGACCGGCGTCCTCGGCGCGCTCGCTGCAGATGAAGGTACGGTCCTCGACGCGGGCCACGTCGGTCGGGTCGGACCACGCCAGGTACGAGCCCGGACGGCGCGCCTCGTCGAGCCGGCGAAGCGTGCCGGCCGCGACCATCGCCTCGCAGAGGCGATCGTTTTCCTCCTGGGAACCGTCGGCCCAGTGGATGCGGTCGGGGCGGGTGAGCGCCGCGATGCGCGCGACCCACGCGATGAGACCGGCATGGCGAACGTAGTCGGGAGCGCCGGCGAGTGCGCGAAGCTCCTGGGCGGAGGCGACCGCCTGGGCGGCACGAGGATGGTTCATCGGAACTCCGGGAGTTGCCGTGGGCTTCAGCCGCCAGGAAACCCGGCGCGCGAAACCCGCCATTTTACACCGCTCCCGCATTCGACCGCAGCGAGGGGGCTTGCAACCGTCGCGCCACCCGACGTTCGCCCGTTGAAACGAATCCCGCGCACGGGGCCCCGGAAAAGGGATAATCTGGGGACTTCCAGATGCAGGGCCGCTGTCAACCATGCATGTCAAGATCCACGCGATGCAAGAGGCCGACTGCGCCAATTGCGGGGTGCGTGACCAGTCGCTGTTCGCCAACCTCAACAGCGCCGACTTCCAGCTGATTGACCAGCCCATCCACGATCTCTCCCACGAGCCGCACGCGACGCTCTTCGCCGAGGGCGATCGCGGCGAGTATGTGTTCACGGTCCGCAAGGGGCTGGTCAAGCTGGTGCGCTACCAGTCCGACGGTTCGCAGCGCATCGTGCGGCTGCTCGGACCAGGCGACATCGCCGGCCTCGAGACCACCGCCGGCGCATGCTACGAGTCCACCGCCATCGCGATCACCGAGGTGCACAGCTGCCGCATCCCGCTGTCGGTCATCCAGCGTCTGGAGGCCGACTCGCCCCGCCTGCACCAGCAGCTGGTGCGCAAGTGGCATGAGGCCCTGAAGACCGCCGACGACTTCATCGCCGACCTCGCCTCCGGCAATGCGCGCCAGCGCCTGGCGCGCCTGCTGCTGCGCCTGGCCGGCGAAGGCGGGCACCATCAGGTGCTGCTGCCTTCGCGCGAGGATGTCGGCGCGGTGCTCGGCATCACCACCGAGACCGCCAGCCGCACCGTGGCAGCCTTCCGTCGCGAAGGCCTGATGGAGGACCTCGACCGGCAGGGTCGCTTCTTCCGGATCTCGGCCGAGGCGCTAGCCGGGATCGCGGACGGCAGCGAGTGAGCAATCCTGCGGCCGGCTCACGGTCGCCGGGCCATGGTGCCGCGCCAGCCGGCGAGCACCCGCTCGACTGGCAGGCCGCCATCGATGTCGCCGCGCGACGCATCGCGGGGCGAGTGCGCCTCACGCCCTGTCTCGACATCGACTGGCAGGGGCGCCCGCTGTCGCTCAAGCTCGAGTACCTGCAGGTGGGCGGCACTTTCAAGGCGCGCGGCGCCTTCAACCGCCTGCTGGGCACGCCGGCACCAGCCGCCGGGGTGACGGCCGCCTCCGGGGGTAACCACGGCATCGCGGTGGCGCTGGCCGCGCGCGAACTCGGCATCTCCGCCCATGTCTTCGTGCCCGAGCCCACGCCGCAGGCCAAGCGCGACCGGCTGACGGCGCTCGGCGCCACCGTGCACCGGGGCGGCGCCGACTACGCCGAGGCGCTCGCCGCCTGCCACGCCTACCGCGCGAGCAGCGGCGCGCTCGAATCCCACGCCTACGACCATCCGGACACCCTCGCCGGCCAGGGCACGGTGGCGCGCGAATGGCACGCGCAGGCCCCCGACCTCGACACCGTCCTGGTCGCGGTGGGCGGTGGCGGCCTCATCGGCGGCATGGCCGCGTGGTACGCCGGCCGAGTGCGGGTGATCGCGGTGGAGTCCGAGGGCTGCCCGACCCTGCACCGGGCCCTGGCGGCTGGCGAGCCGGTCGACATCGCGGTCGGCGGGCTCGCAGCCGACTCGCTCGGCGCGCGCCGCGTAGGCTCGCTGATGTTTCCGATCGCCCGCGACCACGTGGCGGCCTCGGTGCTGGTGAGCGACGACGCGATCCGGCGCGCCCAGGCCACGCTCTGGTCGCAGGCTCGCATCCCGGCCGAACCTGGCGGTGCCGCCGCCTTCGCGGCGCTGCTCGACGGCGCCTACCGGCCGCAGCCCGGTGAGCGCGTGGGCGTTCTGGTGTGCGGCGCCAATCTCGACCCGAGCGTGCTGGCCGCCGGCACCGGCACCCCATGAGCAAGCCTGCCCGTTTGGTGGCGGTCTGCGCCGCAAAGGCCACCACCCTGCTTGCGCGCGAGCACGGCGGACGCGTGCAGCGAATCGTCAGCGGCATCGCCAAGCGGCCGGTCAGCACCCTCGCGTCGCCGCAGCCTGTGGCCGTCGGCGAACTCGGCATCGCGGGCGACGAGGTGGTCGATCTCAGCGTACATGGCGGCCTCGACAAGGCGGTGTATGTCTATCCGGCCGAGCACTACGCCTTCTGGCGGACGGTCCGCGGACAGGCTGGCGTGAACGACGAGCCCGAGCCCGGGCTGGTGGGGGAGAACCTGCTGATCGAAGGGCTGCTCGAAGGCGATCTCCATGTCGGCGATCGCCTGGTCATCGGCGAGGTGCTGCTGCGGGTGGAATCTCCACGCTCGCCTTGCCACAAGTTCAATCTGCGCATGGGTTTCGCCTGGGCGTCCAAGATGATGCTGCAGAGCGGCTACACCGGCGCCTACTGCTCGGTCGTGCGCCCGGGGCAACTCGCGGCCGGTCTGCCGATCACGCTGCAGCCGGGCGATCGCACGCTGAGCGTGATCGAAAGCCATCGTCTGCGGCATGGCAAGCATCAGCGGCCGCTGTTCTGAGGTAGAGTCATTCCATGCACGAACTCAGCCCCGCCCAGCGCACCGCTGGCACCGCCCGCTTCCTGATGGCGGCCGGCGGGCTGGTCGCGCTCGAGGCTCTGTGGCGCGGTTCCGTGGGCCGCACCCTGATGGCAGCGCTGCTCATCGCCTTCGGCGGCGGGCTGCTTTACGTCGCCAAGCGCGCCGACTGACCCGCCAGCGCACCCCCGGTCCGGGCAGCCCGGGCCGGCAGGGGGCCCGTACCCTCATGCCCGATTTCACCGCCCTGCGCGCCGACGCCTTCCCCGTCGACCAGGAGCTCGTCGACGCCGGCTGCACCGGCCCCGAACTCGCCTACCTCGCCGACGTCTACCTGCGAAGCCCGCGGGCGCTGGTCTGGCGCAACCCTTCGTCCGACTGGCGGCTCTTCGTGCTGCTGCTGCCGATCGCGTCGCGGCTTTCGCTGATGGCCAACCCGATCTTCGCGCAGCTCGCCCGCGCCTGGGGCCTGAACGCGCGCTTCGTCGGCATCGACCGGCAGGGGCTGGTGCACGACTTCCGCTCGCTGCTCAGCGACCGCACGCTTCGCCTGCTGGTCGAGGCCCTGCAGGCCGACATCGGCGATGCCCCCGACGGCGACCGCCTGCTCGACACCCTGTTCGCCGCGCTCGCGGGCGAGATGCTCACGGTGCTGGAGCAGCGCCGCGACGACTGGCGCCGCCACCTCGACACCGAGCACCGCCTCGAGCCGCAGGCGCCGGCCTCGCTCTTCGATCGCGAGGCCCGCCATCCGGATTTCCTGGCCGCCCTGCGCGCGGCGCTGCGCGACGGCGTGATCGACATCGCCTTCTACGGGCGCGCGCTGCGAGCCACCGACCTGCGCGAGAACGCGGCCGAGCAGCGCCTCGCGTCGTTGATCGAATCGGCGCTCGACCCGATCGTGCTCGGACGCGTGGCGGCCACCCCGGCAGGCCGTCACCTGGGGTGCTACAACTGGCTGATGCTCGACCCTCGCCACGCCGCGGCCCGCGCGCACGTGCTCTCGCGGCTGCCGGGGCTCGCGATCTTCTTCGCGCAGACCCTGGTGCCGCTCGACGCCGTGCCCGGCAATGGCGGCGCGCACGGCTTCGACCTGCGCAGCGTGGCAGCCCGCGCCGCCAGCAGCCACAGCGTGCACTGGGCGGGCGTCCTGCGAAGGGCCATCGATGCCGGCCAGGATCGCGCGGTCATCGAGGCGCTGGCCCAGCGTTTCGCCGTGCCCGAGAACATCCTGCGGCGCCTCTGGCGAGAGCTGCCTGCCGGCCTGGGCCAGCCGCCGGGCTGGCAGATCGGCCCGGTGCTGCGCGAACTCGCGCGGGCCGGCGAGCGCGACTGGCCCGCCGACGCCACCGCCTGGGAGGCCCTGCTCGCCCGCGCGGTACCCGTTGAGGCGGCATGAGCGAGCAGCCCGCCACGACCGGGATCGATCCTGCACTCGCCGCGGTGCTGGCGCAGGCCTGGGCGCTGCTCGCCCGTGGCCGCACCGACCCGGCCCACGGCTGTCACTGGCCGGTGCTCGCGACCGTCGGCCTCGACGGGGGGGCGGACGCCCGAACCGTGGTGCTGCGCGCCCTCGACCCGGCCCGGCGCGAGCTGGCCGTGCACAGCGACGCGCGCGCCGGCAAGCTCGGGCAGCTCCGCGCCGAGGCTCGCGCCTGCCTCGTCTTTCACGATGCCCCGGGCCGAACCCAGCTGCGCGCCCGCGGGCCGATCCGATCGCACGTCGCCGACGACGCGGCCGCGCGGGCCTGGGCGACGCTCGCCCCGCACAGCCGCGCGCTCTATGCCGGCTTCGAACGCTTCGCGCTGCTGCGCATGCGCGTGACCGACCTCGACTGGCTGCTGCTGGACCCCGCCGGCCACCGCCGGGCGCGATTCCACTGGTCGTCCGCCGGTGGCGACGATCCGGCCCGCGGCAGCGCCGCCGGCAAGGACGACAGCCCGTCCGAGGCGGCCTGGATCGACCCCTGAACCGCGCCCGGGCGACAGCCCGGCGCCCGCTGACCGGCACCCGGGCGGCCGCCGGGCCAGTCGCCTCAGTAGCGCAGGTCGCCCCTATCGCCCCTATCGCCCTCAGCGCGCCGCGAAGCGCAGCGGCAGGCTCGAGGGGCCCATCGTGAAGGTGAAATGCTCCGCGATCCGGGCGTCGGGGTCGAGGGCGATCCGGAAGTTGCCGAGCGCCATCGCGACCACCATCTTGATCTCGACCATCGCGAGATAGCGGCCCGGGCAGTAGCGCGGCCCGCCGCCGAACGGAAACAGCACGCGCCGGGTGTCGTCCGCGCTCTCGGCGCCGTCGCCCAGCCAGCGCTCGGGCCGGAAGGCGAGCGGATCCGCGAACCGCGTGGCATCGAGCGCGGAGGGTCGGCTGAGCATGATCAGGACCTGACCGGGCTCCACGCGCAGGCCGGCGAGATCGGCCGGCTGCCGCGCTGTCGCGCCGTTCTGCGGCGCGATCGGCCGCAGTCGCATCGACTCCACCGCCGCGGCCTCGAGGTAGCCGAGCCCGGCAAGATCGGCGAAGGCGCCGACCTGCTCCTCGCCCGCGAGCACGGTATCGACCTCCCGGCGCACGCGCGCCGACGGCTCGGACGCGTCGGCCAGCAGCATCAGCAGCCAGGCCATCGCGTTGGCGGTGGTGTCCTCGCCGGCGAACAGCATCGTGGCGACGTTGCCGCGCACATCGTCGTCGGTGAACTCCGAACCGGGCTCGTCGCGGGCGGCGATCAGCGCCTCGAGGATGTTGCCGGGCCGCGCCACGAGCGCGGGGTCGGCGGCCATCCGCGCCCGCGCGCGGGCGATCAGGTCGTCGACGGTGGCGTTGAGCCGCGCGACCGCCTCGTCGGCGCGACGGTCGGCGGGCAGCCGGATCCAGCGCCAGTACGGGAAGGGCTTCAGGAAGCGCCGTCCGAGGGTCTCGAAGAGCAGCTCGACATCGTTCTGCAGCGGGTTGTCGTCGTGGTTCAGCGTGTCGACGTCGACACCCATCGCGAGCCAGGTGGTGACGTCGATCGAGTAGCGCTTGAGGTCGCGGGCGACATCGACGGAACGGGCGCTCACCGCCGCCGCGCGCCAGCGCGCGAGCAGGCGCCCGGTGACCGTTCGGATGATCGGGAAGAAGTGGCGCACCGCCTCCGGCGTGAGGGCGCGCATGACGAGCTTGCGATGGCGGCGCCAGCGATCGCCCTCGGCGGTGAACACCCCGGACAGGCCGATCTCGTCGATCGCCGCCGACAGCCGCGCCCCGCGCATGAAGCCGCCGGGACGGTGGCGCAGGATCTCGCCGATCAGCACCGGATCGCTGAGCACGACGATCGACTGCGAGCCGGCCCGGAATCGGTACATCGGGCCGTACTCGCGACACCACTGCTCGAGGCAGGCATGCACGGCGCCGGCCGGCAGCTGGTGGGCGTTGCCGAGCAGCGGCATCGCAGGCGGGCCGGGCAGCGCATCGACGCGACGGGCGGGCGCGACGAAGCCCTCGGAGCCGCGCAAACGCAGCAGGCCAGCGTCGGTGGTTTCGGCAGCAAGGCTCATGACGGACTCCCGGGATGCGCTGGGCACGGTCGGCGACGCGACAGGCACCGTCCGATGCGCCGCGGGCATGCTGTCGCGAGCTTAACCGAGCGGCCAGCCGAAACGCCGGGCAAGCCCACGGTAGAGCAGGCCACCGAAGAGCACCAGCATGATCACCCGCACCAGGTGGAAGAGGGTCACCATCGGTACGCCGAGCTCGAGCACCTTGGCGGTCAGCGCCATCTCGGCGATGCCACCGGGGGAGGTTGCCAGCGTGAGCGTCGCCCACGGAATCCCCGAGATCGCGGCCAGCAGCCAGGCGAAGGCGGCCGACGCGGCGATCGCGATCAGCGTGGACACGCCGACGACCGCGAGGGCGCGCGGGGCGCGGTCGAAAAAGCCCGGCGCGAAGCGCGTGCCGAGCGCGATGCCAATGAACACCTGCCCGAGGCTGACCACCCACGCCGGCAGCGCACTGAGGACGATGCCGCTCGCGCTCAGCCCGACCGCCACGAGCAGCGGGCCGATCATCCAGGGCGTGGGCGCGCCGAGACGGCGCAGCGCCAGGCCGCCGGCCACGGTGAGCGCGAGCAGCAGCGCGAAGCCCGGCCACCACTGCACCGCGATCGCCAGTCGCTGCGAGGGATCGCTGCCGCGCACCCCCAGCCACTGGAAAGCGAAGGGCGTCACGCTCACGACCAGCAGGATGCGCAGGCTGTGGGCCGCCGCGATGATGTCCACGCGCGCGCCGCGCCGTTCCCCCTGGATCGCCATCTCGGAGGCGCCGCCGATCGCGCCCGCGAAGAAGGCGGTCGCCGGATCGAGCCGCGCATGGCGCCGCAGCGCCCACGCGAGCGCCAGGCCGATACCGATCGCCCATGCCTGAGCCAGCACCAGCAGCCCGGCATGCCGCGCGAGGCGGCCGATCACGTCGGGCGTGAAGAAGAGCCCGAGCGTGGTCCCGATCACCCAGTGGCCGGCGCTGCGCGCGGCGAGCAGGCTGCCGACCGGCAGCCCGTTGGCCGACGCGATCGCGCAGGCGAAAAGAGGCCCGATCAGCCAGGGCAGCGGCGTGCGCAGCCACGCGCACAGGGCCCCCGCGGCCAGCCCGATCGCCAGCGCGAGCGCAAAGCGACGCAGCGCCACGGCGATCGGGAGCGCGGAGCCGGCGGAAGCCTGGGACATCGGGAGGGTGGGGTCGACAGGATCGGGCGGACGGCGCGGCCGCGACAGCGTGGCCGCCGGGCGACAGCGGACGAGCGGCCGTCGCGCCGCCCGTGACGATACGGTAGTCTCGACATGCCCTCAGGGTCTCTCTTCCATTTTGCCTGCGCGTTCGCGATGACCCTGCAGCACTTTCTCGCCAGGCTCACCTGGATCAGCATCGCACCGGTCGTCCTGGCCGCGGTCCTGCTGGCGGGCGCCGACCTCCTCGGCCACCACCGCGACGACACCCGTGCCGCCGAGGGACGCGCCACCGGCCTCGCGGCCACCCTCGATGCCGAACTGCGTGCGCGCATCCAGGGCCTGAGCCTGCTCGCGCAATCGGCCGCGCTCGACAACCCGATCGACACCGCCGCCTTCCTCGAGCAGCTGCGCGACTGGCGCGAGCTCCACGGCAGCCACGCGATGCTCGCCGACGCGTCCGGCGCGGTCCTCGCCCACACCGCGCAGACCCCGTCCGAGCGGGCGGCCGGCACCCCGGCTCCCGCGCTGCCGGAGGTCATCGACGAACCCTTCCGGCGCGCAGCGCTGGCGAGCGGCGCGGTCGCCTTGAGCGGCGTGTACCGCGGGCGGGTCACCCACGAAGACAAGGTGGCCGTGCTGGTGCCGGTGCTGCGCCCGGGCAGGGCGTCACTCATCGTCCTTGCGGAACTCGAGACCCGGCCACTGGGCGCGGCCCTGCCCGCCAGCAGCCTGCCACCGGGCTGGTCGGCCGAGGTGCGCGACCGCGAAGGCCGCACCGTGGCCACGCTAGGGACGCCCGCCGACTCGAAGACGAGCACGCCCAGGGCCTCGGTCACGCTCGCCACCGCCCCCTGGCGCCTGGAGCTGCGCGCCAACGAGGGCCTGGCGAGCCCGGAACTCGTGCGCGAGGCCGTGATCTTCGCCACGGGACTCGCGATCGCGCTGCTCGCGGCCTGGTGGGCGGCGCGCCGCGCAAGCCGCCGCCTGTCGCGCCATCTCGCCGAGCTGCTCGAGACCCCGGCCGACACGACGACCAGCGAGACACGGATCGACGAGATCGCGGCGCTGCGCGCCCAGCTCGACGCGGCAGCGCAGGCGCACGAGAACGCCGAGCGCAGCCGGCGCGCGGCCGAGCAGAACTACCGCGAGAGCCTGGAGGCGGCCAACCGCGCGCTGCGGCTCAGCGAAGGGCGACTGAAGGCGATCGTCGAGTCGGCCGGCGATGCGATCCTGATCCTCGACGCCACCGGCACCATCGTCATGGCCAACCCGGCCGCCGCCCGGCTGCACGGCTGCGAGCCCGAGCGCCTGCTGGGCTCGCCGATGACGAAGTGGATCCCGCAGCGGCTGCAATCCTCGTTTCGCACCGCACTCGCCTCGCTCGGTGGCCAGGCCTTCGACTACCGCCGCAGCCGGCCAGGCGACGACCTCGCCGTGCTGCAGGCGGGCGGCGGCGAGGTCCAGGTGGCGGCCACGCTGTCGGTGGTGATGGTCGACGGCGAGCCGCTGCACTCGCTCGCGCTGCACGACATCCGGGAGCAACGGCGCGCACTGCGTTCGCTCGACCAGTCGCTGGCAAGGCTCGAGGCGGTGGTCGCGGGCCTCGACGAGGCGGTGCGCATCATCGACGCCGCCGGCCAGCTGGTCGTCGTCAACGAGGCCTACGCCCGCCTTCACCGATTCGCGTCGCCACAGGCCTGCCGCGACGCGCTCGCGGAGCATCCCGATATCCTCGCGCTCGCCGACGGCGAGGGCCGGCGGCTGCCCGACCAGGAAGCACCGCTCATGCGGGCGCGGCAGACCGGCGAGATCGCGACCGCCGATCTCGCCGTGACCCGGCGCGACACTGGCGAGCGGTGGACCGTGCGCTACCGAGCGTTCCCGCTGCGCGGCCGCGATGGCGCCCCGCTCGGTGCCGTCGAGACCGGGCGCGAACTCACTCGAGCCTGATCGCCAGGCCGGTGGTCAGCAGCGTGTCGGTGGTCTTGCGCCCCAGCCCGGGCTCGCTGTTGTAGGCATACGAGAGCCCGACGTTCAGGCTGAGCGACCGGTTCATCGCCACCGCAAGGCCAGCGTCCCAGTTGGCCCGGAACTCGCCGCCCTCGCGCAGGTTCGGCACCAACGTCAGTCGCTGGCGCAGCAGCGTCGAGTCGCTGAGCCGATGCATCGACTCCTCGCCGAGCAGCAGGCCGCCGTAGCCCCAGCTGTCGCGCTGCGCCCCGCCGATCACCATCGGGTCGCGGAAGCGCTCGTGCGTCCACGCAAGCCCGCCGAACACATCCCACGTGGTGGTGGCGGTGCGCAGCAGGTGCCGGCCGAGGCCCCCGCCAAGCTGGCTGCGCAGCGACAGGTTCACGAAGCGGTTGCGCTCGAGATCGAGGGCGCCGAAGGCGAACAGCTCATACCCGAGCTCGCGATCCTGGCGGGCTCCGAGCCGAAGACGATCGGCGCTGGTCGTGCCGTCGTTGCGAGCGTACTGCGCGGTGGCCGTCAGCGTGGTTCGGTCGAGCTCGGTGGCGCGCACCGCATCGGCCGACAGCGCCAGATGGCGCGAGCGGGTGTTGCCATCGGCGAGGCTCGCGCCGAGCCCGACCGCAGCACGGAACACGCCATCGCGCGGCGCGGCCTGCTGCGCATGGACGGTTGCGCCCGCAAGCATCGTGACCGCCGTCATCGCAAGGGCTGTCGAGCGCCTGGCGATGCCAGCGGCATCGGCGATCGCGGAACCCGCCGCACGGCCGGCGGTGCGGCCCGCGAAGCAGCGGCTCGGGTCGATGACAGGGTCGGGACGCATCGCGGATCCTCCAGCAGCCGGGAACAGGAAGACGAAGCGTCGCCCGCGCCGGGCTGACGCGCACTGAGCCGGCTCAGCGCGCGGCGCGGTAACGCAACGACGCGTCGGCGTGGCGTACGCTTTCGCGCTCGCGCCGCTGCGCCGACGCCTCGTCGTAAAGGAAGGGCAGGACGGCAAAGCGCGTGCCGCGGGTCACCGGCGTGGCCTCGTGCAGCAGCGCGCACGAGAACACGCAGGCGCCGCCGGTCGGTGCGCGATAGGTCTGTCGCCCGAACTCCGGAAAGCGCAGGTCGCCGCCCTCGTAGTCCTCCGCATTCAGGTTGATCGTGACCGCGAACTGCCGATGACCGGTTCCGTCGTTGTCGCGATGCGGTCGGAAGAAGCCGCCGCGCTGCGCGTCATAGCAGGCCACCAGGTAGCGCTCGATGCGCGTGGCCTCGAAGCGGAAGGCCTTGTGGATCTCCGGCAGCAGGCGGGCGACCAGCCGCTCGCGCAACGCGCGGCGCAGCGCACCATCGGCGATCAGGCAGTCGTCGCGGCGCTTGAAGGCGTGATCGATCACGCCATGGATCATGCCGTCCGGCGCGGTGCGCATGAACCCGGAGTCCTTGCCGCCGCGCCGCGTGTAGTAGTCGATCAGCACGCGACAGAAGTCGGGCTCCAGTACCCGCGGCAGCACCAGCACCGGCGCCTGCATCGCCGCCGGCCCTTCGGGCGCGGGCGGCAGCGCGGCCAGGAATTCGCAGGCCGCGACGGCATCGACCTCGCCGGTCGGCCCGGGCTCGAAGCCGCGCAGACCGCGCAGGTTCGCGTCGAGCACGACCAGCGCCGGGGTCGCGACGACCCCGTAGCGTGCGGCGATCGCCGCATCGAAGTCCCAGAACAGCCGGATCCCGGGCAGGCTCGTGCGCAGGCGCGACGCGCGCTCGTCCTCGGGGTCGGCGCTCACCAGAAAAAGGCTCGCGCGGCGATCGTCGAAGAGTCCGCGCCCGGCTTGCAACCCGTCGAGCAACGCCCGCGCGGGCGCATCGGCCGCGCTGCCCAGGAAAGCGAGCACGATCGGCCGACCGGCCACCGACGCGAAGTGGAAGTCGGGCCGCTGCGGCGTGCGGGCGACGAACAGGGGCGCGGGCTCGCCCGGCGCGGGGCGCAGCGGCATCGGCGATCCTCGGGTGCGGTCAGCTTGGCCACCGAGTCTCGCCGGGCGGCGGACCGCGCGCGCCGATCCTGCTCAACAAACCGCGATGCGGTCCCGCGCGGCGGCACAATGCGGGGTCGGGCAAGCTCGCCCGCCCGCGAACGAAAGCGAAAGCACCCGCGATGACCGAGCCCCCCGACCTGCCAGCGGCCAGCGGCCGCGATACCCCCGACGTGCGCCGCCCGCGCCGCGTCGAGCGCCTGATCGCCGGGCAGCCGACCTCCGACGGCGCCGGCGTGAAGCTGCTGCGCCTCCTGACCCAGCCGCTGCAGCGCCGCCTCGATCCCTTCCTGATGCTCGACGCCTTCGGCAGCGACGATCCCGACGATTACATCGCCGGCTTTCCCGACCATCCGCACCGTGGCTTCGAGACCGTGACCTACATGATCGCAGGGCGCATGCTGCACCGGGACAGCGCCGGCCATGAGGGTCTGCTCGAGCCCGGCGGGGTGCAATGGATGACCGCGGGCCGCGGCGTGATCCACTCGGAGATCCCGCAGCAGCAGCAAGGCCGCATGGAAGGCTTCCAGCTGTGGCTGAACCTGCCCGCGCGCGACAAGCTGTGCGAGCCCTGGTATCGCGACTTCGGCGCGGCGGAGCTGCCGCGCGCCCAGACCGACCAGGGCGTGAGCGTCGTCGTGATCGCCGGCGAAAGCCAGGGCGTGGCGGGCGCGGTGCGGCGCGAGGCCACCGCGCCGCTCTACCTCGATCTGCACCTGCCGGCGGGCACGGGCTTCGCGCAGCCGCTGCCGGCCGATCACAACGCCTTCGTCTACGTGTACCGCGGCGAGGTGGTCATCGCCGGCCAGAGCGTCCCCGCGGGCCGCATGGCGCTGCTCGCCAACGAACCCGACGCCGACGGCATCGCGCTGCAGTCCCGCGCCGAGGCGCGCGCGCTGCTGCTGGCCGGCCGCCCGCTGCGCGAGCCGATCGCGCAGTACGGACCCTTCGTGATGAACAGCGCCGCCGAGATCCACCAGGCGCTGGCCGACTACCGCGACGGCCGGCTGGCCTGAGCACGCCCGACCACGGCCGCCACAGGGCCGGCCCCTCGACAGCCGACCCGGAAGGCCGGACCCCTCAGATCGGACCCCTCAGGCCGCGAGACCCAGCTCGCGCGCCTGCAGCTGCAGCGCCAGCACCTTCGAGTAGATGCGGCACTGCGCGAGGCTGCCCGCGGTGAACCACAGGCCCGGCTGCGGCGTGGGCATCCAGAGGTTGCACAGCTCCTGCGAGCGCGCATCCACCCCCCACACCGGCCCGACGCGTCGGGCGATCTCTTCGCCGAGCAGGCGCGATGCGACCGCCGACGGACCGAGGTAGCCCTTCGCGGTGATGATGAGGTCGGCCTCGTGCAGGCGGCCGTCGCTCAGGCGCAGGCCGCGCGCCTCGAAGCCCGCGACCTCGGCCATCGGCAGGATGCCGATGCGGCCCGCGATGATCAGCTCCGAGCAGCCGACGTTGAAGTAGTAGCCGCCGCCGCGCGTGAGGTAGCGCATCTGCCAGTTGGTGCCGTCCTCGCCCATGTCGAGGCGAAAGCCCGCGGCCGCCAGGCCCTGGTGCAGCTCGCGGTCGAGCTCGGCGGCCACCCTCAGGTTGATGCGGTTGGAGGCCTCGTAGAGCGCCATCGGCGTGCCCATCGTGATCAGGTCGCAGTCGGCAAGCGACAGGCCGCTGCCGTAGAGCGCATAGGGCAGCTGCGCCGTGGGCTCGACGTTCTGGACCATCGTGGGGCTGCGCTGCAGCATGGTCACCTGCGCGCCGTGCTCGCAGAGATCCTGGGCGACGTCATGGCCGCTGGTGCCCATGCCGATCACCACCACGCGGCGGCCGGCCCAGCCCTGCGCGCTGCGGTAGTCGGCCGAGTGCATCACGGTGCCGGCGAAGGCCTCCAGGCCGGGAATCGGGCTGCGGTCGGGGATCGCGCTCACGCCGGTGGCAAGCACCAGGTGGCGCGGCCGCACCACGCGCTCGCCGGCGGGCCCGCGCAGCGTGGCCTCCCAGCAGCCGGCCGCCTCGTCGCGACGCGCGCCGAGCAGCTCGGTACCGCACCAGAGGTCGATCTCCATCGCCTGCACGTAGTACTCGAACCAGCCGGCCAGCATGTCCTTCGGGATGTAGGTCGGCCAGGTGTCGGGAAAAGGCAGGTAGGGCAGGTGATTGACCTGACGCTGGTTGTGCAGCACCAGCGCGCTGTAGCGCTGGCGCCAGTTGTCGCCGGCGCGCGCCTGCCGATCGACGACCAGCGTATCCACGCCGAGCTGGCGCAGCCGCGCCGCGAGCGACAGCCCGGCCTGCCCGGCGCCCACGACAAGAACCGCGGGCTCGCGATCTTCGTAGCGCGCGTCGCGCTCGCGCCGCTGCAGCCAGTTCAGGCCCCGGAAGCTGCGTCCCGGCGCGCTGCCGGCTGCCGGCGCGCGCCGGTGGCGCTCCTCGTGGCCACGGATCTCGACCAGCCCGGTGAACAGCGTCCACGCCTTCGGCTCGCCCTCGGACGGATC
>JBIIHU010000262.1:0-5078 GCA_044235405.1 Burkholderiaceae bacterium | reverse complement strand
TCCGGGGCGGTCGGCGAGGACACCGAGGGGATCAAGGCGATCGGCTCAGACGGAGGGTTCGTCCACACCTGCTCAGTATTCGACGCAGACATCGAGCGGATGCAGGCGCGCACGCACCTCGGCCAGCAACTCGTCGCGAGGGCGCACCCGCCAGCGCTCGCCAAGCTCGACCTCGCAGCGGCCGCCCGGGTTGCCATAGGCGATGACCACCGGCAGCGGCGCCTCGGGCTGACCCGCGTGGGGCTCGATCGCGGTCCGCAGCAGGCCGGTGTCGGCCAGGCCGTTCAGCCGGATCAGCAGACGCCTGCCGAACTCGGCACGCGCCCCGGCGAGATCGAGCACCCGCTCGGCGACCACCCGCATGCCGCCGCTGTAGTCGTCGCGCGAGACCTTGACCTGGATCACCAGCAGTTCGTCGTCTCGGATCAGGCTGCGGCACTTCTCGAAGAGTTCGTTGTAGACCGCGACCTCGACCTTGGCCGTCGCATCGTCGAGCACGACCGCGCTCATCTTGCCGCGCCGGGTCATCTGCGTGCGCTGCGCGGCGACGATACCGGCGATCCAGATCGGCTGGGGCGCCGGCTGCAGGTCGGCCAGGCGCAGCCTCGCGAAGCGCCGCACCTCGGCCTGGAACTCGGCGAACAGATGCCCGGTGAGGAAGAAGCCGAGCGCCGATTTCTCTTCCTGTAGCCGCTGGCGTTCGGTCCACGGGACCGAGGTCGCCCAGCGCAGCGGCGCGCCGCCCGGTTCGTCGTCGCCACCGAAGAGGCTCACCTGGTTGATCGCCGCCTCGCGGGCCTCGGCCGCGTCGATCGCCTGACCGACGTTGGCCAGCAGGCGCGAACGGTCGGGCTCGAGCGCATCGAAGGCACCCGCCCGCACCAGCGCCTCGATCGCGCGGCGATTGACGATGCGCCGGTCGATGCGGGCGCAGAAGTCGTAGAGATCGGCAAACGGCCGGTCGTGACGGGCGCGCAGGATCTCGAGCACCGCGCCCTCGCCCGCTCCCTTGACCGCGCCCAGACCGTAGCGGATCGCGAGCCCGCGCCGGGCAGCCAGCCCGGCCGGCGGCTCCACGGGCTCGAAGCGCAGCCCGGAACGATTGATGTCGGGCGGCAGCACCGGCACGCCGTTGTCGAGGGCATCGGCAACGAACAGCTGCACCTTGTCGGTGTCGTCCATGTCGGACGACAGCGTGGCGGCGAGGAACTCCGCCGGGTGGTGCGCCTTCAGCCATGCGGTCTGGTAAGTGAGCACCGCATAGGCTGCCGTGTGCGACTTGTTGAAGCCGTACTCGGCGAACATCGCCATCAGGTCGAAGAGCTTGTTGGCGAGGTCGGCCCCGTAGCCCTTCTTCAGCGCGCCCTCGACGAACAGGCCGCGGTGCTGGGCCATCTCCTCGGGCTTCTTCTTGCCCATCGCGCGGCGCAGAAGGTCGGCGCCGCCCAGCGTGTAGCCGCCGATGATCTGCGCGATCTGCATCACCTGTTCCTGGTAGACGATCACGCCGTAGGTCGGCTCCAGGCACTGCTGCAGGTCGGGATGGAAGTAGTCGATGCGCTGCTGGCCCTTCTTGCGCAGGATGAAGTCGTCGACCATGCCCGAGCCCAGCGGCCCGGGACGGTAGAGCGCGAGCACCGCGATGATGTCCTCGAAGCGGTCGGGCGCGAGCTTCTTCAGCAGCTTCTTCATGCCGTCGCCCTCGACCTGGAAGATCGCGGTGGTGTTCGCGTCCTTCAGGACCTGGTAGGCGAGCGGATCGTCGAAGGCGAGGCGGGCGAGATCGAGCGGCTCGCCGGCACGACGCGCGTTCACGTAGTCGACCGCGAGCGCGATGATGGTGAGGTTGCGCAGCCCGAGGAAGTCGAACTTGACCAGGCCCACCGCCTCGACGTCGTCCTTGTCGTACTGGCTGACCACGGAGTCGGTTCCGGGCGCCTTGTAAAGCGGACAGAAGTCGGTGAGACGACCCGGAGCGATCAGCACCCCGCCGGCGTGCATGCCGACGTTGCGGGTGAGGTCCTCGAGCGGTTCGGCCAGCGCGAGCAGCCCGCGCACCTCGTCTTCCTTCTTCTCGCGCTCGGCGAGCAGTGGCTCGGTTTCGCGGGCCTTGGCGAGCGACACCGGCTTGTTCTGGACCACCGGGATCAGCTTGGAGAGCTGGTCGCAGAAGTTGTAGCCCATGTCGAGCACGCGGCCGGCATCGCGGATGACCGCCTTAGAGGCCATCGTGCCGAAGGTGGCGATCTGGCTCACCGCCTGCTCGCCGTACTTGGCGCGCACGTACTCGATGACCTTGTAGCGGTTGTCCTGGCAGAAGTCGATGTCGAAGTCGGGCATCGACACCCGCTCGGGATTCAGGAAGCGCTCGAAGAGCAGCGCGTAGGGGATCGGGTCGAGGTCGGTGATGCCGAGCGCGAAGGCCACCAGCGAACCGGCGCCCGAGCCGCGGCCCGGTCCCACCGGCACGCCGTTGGCCTTGGCCCAGTTGATGAAGTCGGCCACGATCAGGAAGTAGCCGGGGAATCCCATCTGGACGATGGTGTCGCACTCGTAGGCCAGACGCTGCTCGTAGTCGGCGCGCCGTGCCTCGCGCTCGGCCGGCTCGGGGAACAGGACCCGCATCCGCTCGACCAGACCGCGAGCCGCCTGCTCGCGCAGGAAATCGTCGAGCGTGACACCGGGCGGCGTCGGGAACTGCGGCAGCCGCGCCTTGCCGAGCGTCATCGGCAGGCTGCAGCGGCGGGCGATCTCGACGGCGTTGGCCAGCGCCTCGGGAAGGTCGGCGAAGCGCTCGGCCATCTCGGCCTGGCTGAGGAAATACTGCTCGTCGGTGAAACGGCGGGTGCGGCGCGGATTGGCGAGGATCTCGCCCTCGGCGATGCACACCCGGGCCTCGTGCGCGCGGAATTCGTCGCGGCGCAGGAACTGCACCGGATGCGTGGCCACCAGCGGCAACCCGAGCTCGACCGCGAGCCGGGCGGCTTCGCGGGTCTGGGTCTCGGCATCACGGGTGCCGATGCGCTGGACCTCGAGGTAGAAGGCATCGGGGAAACGCGCGGCCCAGTGCCGGGCGAGGCGGGCCGCCGCCTCGCGGTTGCCGGCGAGCAGCGCCTGCCCGACATCGCCCTGGTGCGCGCCCGACAGCAGCACGAGGCCGTCGTTGGGTTCGTCGAACCAGCGCGCCTGCATCTCGGCGCGACCGCGATGCTCGCCCACGAGCCAGGCCCGCGAGAGCAGGTCGCAAAGGCGCAGGTAGCCGCGCGCATCGGCCGCCAGCAGCAGCATGCGGTGGGGACGGTCGCGTTCGCTGTCGTTGGCGAGCCAGACATCGGCCCCGAGCAGGGGCTTGATGCCGCGGGCGCGCGCCGCCTTGTAGAACTTGATCCAGCCGAAGAGGTTGCCGAGGTCGGTGATCGCCACCGCCGGCTGGTTGTCGGCGAGCGCCGCCTCGACCAGCGGCTCGATGCGCACGATCGAGTCGGTGATCGAGAACTCGGTGTGGACCCGGAGATGGACGAACTGGGGGGCGGGCATCGGTAGAATCTTACGCCTTGCCGGCGGCGTCCGCGCCCCGCGCAGCCCGCGCCGGGGGTCGCCGGCACCCCACCCGGACCATCGCATGGCTTTTCCCGCGAACCACCGTCAGGCGGTGCTGCTGCTGATTTTCTGCTCGGTATGCTGGAGCATCGCCGGCGTGTTCACCCGCCTGCTCGAAAGCGCAGAGCGTTTCGAGATCACCTTCTGGCGCAGCTTCTTCTGCGCCCTGTGCGTGCTGATCGCGCTGCGGCTGCGCGGCCAGAACCGGCCATGGCAGGTGCTGCGCGAGATGGGCATGGCGGGCTTCGTGTCGGGCGTCATGTGGGCCGTGATGTTCACCTGCTTCATGGTGGCGCTCACCCTCACCAGCGTGGCCAACGCAGCGCTCGTGGTCAGCCTGTCGCCCCTGATGGCGGCGGCGCTCGCCTGGGGTGTGCTCGGCGAACGCATCCGTCTGGTCACCTGGCTGTCGATCGCGCTGGCACTCGGCGGCATGGCCTGGATGGTGCGCGAGGGGGTCTCGGCCCAGGGCGTGGCCGGCATGGTGGTGGCGCTCGGGGTGCCGCTGGCGGCCGCGATCAATCTCGTGGTGCTCAAGCGCATGCACGCGAGCGTCGACCTCGCCCCCGCGGTGCTCAGCGGCGCGCTGATGTGCTGCGCCGTCACGCTGCCGCTGGCCTGGCCGCTGTCGGCCACCGCCTGGGATCTCGGCATCCTCGCGCTGCTGGGCTTCGTGCAGCTCGGCATTCCGTGCATGCTGATGGTGGGCGCGACCCGCCACCTCGCGCCCCACGAGATCGCGCTGATCTGCCTGCTCGAAGTGCTGCTCGGACCGATCTGGGCCTGGATCGGCGCGGGCGAGGCGATGGGTCGGGCCACGATCGAGGGCGGTCTGGTGGTGCTTGGAGCGCTCGCGATCAACGCCTGGTTCGACCGCGCGCCGCGGCCGTCGCCCGCCTGACGCCTGGCATGCGCCTCGCATGACGACGCAGGCCGGCCGCCCGGCGCCCCTGGCCGAGATGCCCCGACTGCAACTGGCGGGGCTGCTCACCGACATCGACGACACCCTGACCACCGGCGGCCGCCTGGCGTCCTCGACCAGCCGAGCGCTCGAGCGTCTGAGGCAGGCCGGCCTGCGCATCGTGCCGGTGACCGGTCGCTCGGCCGGCTGGGCGCACATGATCCTGAAGACCTGGCCGGTCGACGCGGTGGTCGCCGAGAGCGGTGGCCTCTATCTCGCGCGCGACGAGCGCGGCCGCCTGCGCGAGGTGCTCCACGCACCAGCCGACGAGATCGCCCGCGACCGCGAGCGTCTGCTGGCGCTGACCGCCGGCCTGCTCGCCCGCTGGCCCGGGTTGGCGCCGGCCAGCGACAACGCCTACCGGCGGGTCGACGTCGCCCTCGACTGGTGCGAGGAGGTCGAGCCGGTCGAGGCGGCCATCGTGGCCGCGGCGACCGAATGCCTGCGCACGGCTGGCTATTCGGCGCGCGCGAGCAGCGTCCACATCAACGCTTGGGCGGGCAGCTTCGACAAGGCC
>JBIIHU010000060.1:0-15849 GCA_044235405.1 Burkholderiaceae bacterium | reverse complement strand
GCGGGTCGAAGAAGCCTGCAAAGGACATGCCCATCTGCAGGCCGATGATCTCGCCGGCGACCTCGAAACCGGCGAAGAGCAGGCGCGCCACGAAACCGATCGTCAGCCCCACCAGGACTTCCTGGGCCACGATGCCGATCCCTGCCGGGGTGCCGAGAAGCGGTGCCCCCGGGCTGGTCGCGAAGGGCGCTACCAGCAGCGCGACGGCGGCGGCCAGCGCCACGCGCACGCGCGCCGGCAGGGCGCGATTCGAGAACACCGGCGCGCTCGACATCATGCCGAGCACACGGAAGAAGGGCAGCAGGAAGGCGCTGAGCCAGGCGAACAGCTGCTGGTCCGTGACCGTGAGCATGCTGATGTCCGGGCTCAGCTCCCGCCGATCGCCTGGGGCAGTCCTGTCAGCGTTCGCGCGATGTAATCGGTCAGCATCGTCAGCATCCATGGACCCGCCAGCACCAGCGTGAGGCCCACCGCGAGCAGCTTCGGCAGGAAGGTCAGGGTCGACTCGTTGATCTGCGTCACCGCCTGCAGCAGGCTCACCACGAGGCCTACGCCCAGCGCCACCAGCAGCGTGGGCGCCGACACGATCAGCATGAGTTCCAGGGCTTGTCGGCCCACGGTCACCACGTACTCGGGGGTCATCGGCGTGTCCGTCCTTAGCTGGTTCCGAAGCTCGCGACCAGCGAGCCGACCAGCAGATTCCAGCCGTCGGCGAGCACGAAGAGCATCAGCTTGAAGGGGAGGGCGACCAGTACGGGCGAAACCATCATCATGCCCATCGACATCAGCAGACTGGCCACGATCATGTCGATCATCAGGAATGGCACGAAGACGAGAAAGCCGATCTGGAAGGCGGTCTTCAGTTCGCTGGTCACGAAGGCCGGGACGAGCACTCGCATCGGCACCTCGGCGGTCGGCGTCGAGCGTTCGATGCGCGCGATGCGCGCGAACAGCGTCAGATCCGCCTCGCGCGTCTGGCGCGCCATGAATTCGCGCAGCGGCCCGCTGCCCCGCGACACGGCTTCCTCGAAGCCGATCCGCTGTTCCGAGTAGGGCTTGTAGGCTTCCTGGTACACCTTCTCGAGAGTTGGCGCCATCACGAAGAAGCTCAGGAAGAGCGACATGCCGACGATCACCTGGTTCGGCGGGGTCTGCTGCAGGCCCAGGGCCTGCCGGATCAGCGACAGCACGATCACGATGCGCGTGAAGCTGGTCATCATCAGCACGACGGCCGGCAGGAACGACAGCGCGGTAAAGATCAGCAGGGTCTGGACGGGCACCGAATAGGTGGTTCCGCCGCCCGGTGTCGGGCTCGCGTTGACCGAAAAGATGCCTTGCGCGGCGGCGCCGGCCCAGGGCAGCAGCGTCAGGCCGGCGAGAGCGACCAGTCGGCTAGCGCTGAGGGTCATGACCATCTCGACGATCCACGCCGCGCAGCACGCGCGCGAACAGCGATGCCGCTTGCGCTGCGGGCGCCACGGTGTCCGGCTGCTGCTCATCGGTCCCTGGCCAGCTTTCGAGGGTACCCAGCACGTTGATGCTCTGCGCAGTCACGCCCACGACGAGATAACGGCCGCCGGCCTGAACGACGGCGATCCGCTCTCGTGGTCCCATCGACAGACCTGCGACCAGCGTCAGGGGCCCGCTCGCGCGCGGCCGCAGGGCCTGACCGCGTTTCATCAGCCACAGCGCCAGGGGAATCATCGCGATCACCGCGATGAAGGCGAGCAGCGAGGGCAGCAGCGAAGCGCTCATTGTCGCGGCCCGCTCAGGTTCGGTTCATGCGGCGCAGCCGCTCGGAGGGGGTCACGATATCGGTCAGGCGGATGCCGAAGCGGTCGTTGACGACAACAACCTCGCCTTGCGCGATCAGGCAACCGTTGACCAGCACATCCATCGGGTCGCCGGCCATCGCATCGAGTTCGATCACCGAGCCCTGCGCGAGCTGCAGGATGTGCTTGATCGGGATGCGGGTTCGCCCGAGTTCGACAGTCAGCTGGACCGGGATGTCCAGGATCATGTCGATCTCGTTGTTCGCCTGGATCGTCCGCGCCCCGCTCAGCTGGGGAAACAGCGCTGCCGTGGTGTCTGCGGCGCTCATATTGCCACCGGCGGGCATGTCGAAGGTCGGCTGGCCGCTCAGCGCGTCGGCCGCCGCATCCTGCTCGGCGAGGGCGGCCGCCCAGTCGGCGTCGGCGTCGTCATGAGCGGGGGGGGGATTGTCGGTCATCAGCTGCCTTTCAGGATGTCTTCGGGTTTGCTCAGGATGTCGCGCACCTTGATCGCGTAGCGGCCGTTGGCCACGCCGAAGTTGCACGCGAAGATCGGCACCTGGTCGACCATCGCGGTGACGGTCTCGGGCATGTCGAGCGCGATGAAATCGCCTCGCTTCAGCGAGATCAGCTGGCGCAGCGTCGCGTTGGCGCTGGCGAACTCGGCCACCATGTCGACGTCGGCCGACTTCAGCTGCTGCGTCAGCAGCGTCACCCAGCGGCGGTCGGCCTGCTGCTGGTCGGCGCGCACCGACGAGTGCAGCATCTCCCGGATCGGCTCCAGCGTCGAATAGGGAATGCAGATGTGCATTGCGCCGCCCGCCTCGCCGATCTCGACGTCGAAGCTCGCCGTGACCATCATTTCCGAGGGCGTAGCGATGTTCGCGAACTGCGTATGCATTTCCGATCGCACGTACTCGAGTTCGAGCGGGTACACCCCGTCCCAGGCCTTGCGGTACTCGTCGATGATCAACTCGACGATGCGCTGGATGATGCGTTGCTCGGTGGGCGAGAAGTCGCGCCCTTCGATCCGTGTGTGGAACTTGCCGCTGCCGCCGAACAGGTTGTCGATGACCGTGAACACCAGCGAGGGTTCGCAGATCACGAGCGCGGAGCCGCGCAGCGGCTTCACGTTCATCACGTTGATGTTGGTGGGCACCACGATGTTGCGCAGGAAGGCGCCGTACTTCTGCACCTTCGACTGCCCGACCGAGATTTCGGGGTTGCGGCGGATGAAGTTGAACAGGCCCAGCCGGAAGTGCCGCGCGAAACGCTCGTTGACGATCTCGAGCGTCGGCATCCGGCCGCGAACGATGCGCTCCTGCTTGCCGAGGTCGTACTCGCGAATGCCGCTCTCGTCATCAGCGCCTTCGGTCGTGCTGCCGTTGACACCGTCGAGCAGCGCATCGACCTCCTCCTGCGACAGAAACTGATCAGCCATCGGGGCGCCCTACTGCACGAGAAACTGGGAGAAATGCACGCCCGCCACGGGGTTGGGCGGATGAGGGGCCTTGGCCGCGGGTTTCTTAACGCTCTTCTTCGGCTTTTCCTCGTCGGCATCGGCCTCGTCGGCGTTCGCGTCTTCCCTTTCGCCCTTGGACTGCTCCGCGGCGGCCTGCGTGTCAGCTTTCACCTTGCGGGGCTGCGCCGGCGCGTCGGCCGCCTTGGGCGCCGGCTTCCAGCCGAGCACGCCACCGGTCGCGAGCGCGATATCGGCCGCAAGCGCCTGCTTGCCGGGCAGTGTGAGCAGTTCGCTCGACTGCTTGGCCGACAGCAGCAGCAGGATGGCATTGCGCACGGCCGGCATCTGCGCCGTGATGTCGCCAGCCGCCTTGGTGTCGGCCACTTCGAGCACGACGCCGAGCTGGATCAGGCGGTCGCCACCGTCATCGGCCAGGTTGACGACGAAGGGGTCGAGATTCGAGAACACCTTGGGCTTGCCGGCGTCGGCCTGCTTGGTCGCCTCGATGTTCTCATCATCGGCATCGGCCTTCGACTTCGCGTAGAAGTACCAGCCTGCACCCCCGCCGCCGCCGAGCAGCAGCAGCAGCAGCGGCCCGACGATCAACAGCATCTTCTTGCTGCGCTTGGGCTTGGCCTCTTCCTGCCCGTCGCCCGCGCTCTTCTTGGTGTCCTCGGCCATGCCTCTCCCCGCATCCGGACCGCAGGAGCGATCCGATGCGATGGATTATTCGAGAGGCCCGCGGAGGCTGTTGCCACGAAAAGCGGGGTGGGTCCCCGCCATTTGCAGCTGGCTCGGAAGGGCGGCGATCAGGCAAACAGATCGAGCAGGCCGCGTCCGGCGCGGCCTGCTGGTCTCGGAGGGATGCCGGCAGTTACGCCGGAGCGTTCGTCGGAGCCGGCCGACCGCTCGTGACCTCCGCGAGTTTCCCGGCCGCCGCCACCGCTGCCGGCATCCTGGCTGCCGGCCTGATGCTGGGGGCCCGAACCCGCATGTTCGCGTCCCACCGAAGCGTCCGCCAGGTTCAGTCCCTGCTCGGCCAGCATCGAGCGAAGCAGCGGCAAGGACTGCTCGATCGCATTGCGGGTCTCTGGCATGACGGCGGCGAACGCGACGCTCGCCTGATCCCCGCTCAGCGAGAGTTCGATCCTGATCGGTCCCATTTCGGGTGGCGAGACCGAGATTTCCGCGCGCTCGAGGCCGCCGATCAGGCTTTCGCCGACCTGGGCCGCGAGGTGGTTCGCAAACGCGGGGTCGTCGATTGGCCAGGGGTTGACGAGTGTTGTCGTCGGTACGCTGGTTGCGACAGCGACTTGCGCGGGTCCGCTCGCCGTGATGCTGGCGAGCACGCTGCCGAAGGGTACGACCATCGTGCTATCTGCTGTTGCCGAGCCGCCCGCCTGCCGCATCGACTGGATGCTCTCCAGCATGCGGGCAGCCGGACTGAAGGGGTCGGGGCCAGCACTTGCGATGTCGGTGGGGCGTGGTGTGCCCGACATCGTCACTCGCCATTCAGCGCGCGGCGGCAATGCCGAGCTCGTCGGCAGCTGCGCGCCGCGCGGCGATCCCTCCCCAAGGGCGACGGAAGGGTTGGCCGCCGCTGCTGGCGTCAAGGCTGGCACGGTCAGGCCGCTGACGTCGCTCGAACCGGTGCTGGCTTGTAACGCCATGGCTGCTCGCGCCAGCGACTCCATGGGGCCGATTTGTGGTGGGGGGGGGCCAAGGACTGCTTTCGCAGACGTGAACGCCGATCGCTCGGTCGTCGCTTCCGTGTAGACCCGCGCCATGCCGGGAAGGACTGTGTCGGACCTGCCGTCGGCGGGCCGTTCCAGGGGGTGCCGCACGCCGGCTTCGTGAGTGCTACTGGGGTTGGCCGACGGCTCGCGGGTCGGCGTGGCCGGTCCTCCCGCAGGCGCGATGCCTTGGCGGCTTGCTGCGCCATCGATTGCAGGCGGATCTCCCCGGGATGTCCCGAGGGAGGTCGATTCGGTTGGGGACGTCAGGACGACGGTATGCGCCGCCGGGGTGGTTCCGACAGCGACCGAAGGGGGCTGGCGATCGTCAATGGTGCGAGGAACGGTCTGGTCATCCTTCGATCCATGGGGCAGTAGCTTATCCAGTCCGACGATCCGTTCGGCGTGGGTCGCGGTTCTGCCGGGGTCCCCGGTGGGTGATTGGATGAGCGAACTGCGTTGCTGGATCGAGATCGAAGCCTCGGTGCCTGAAGCATGGCCAACGTCGGTTTCGGCGCTTGCAGGGCGGCTCGAAACGCGAGCGTCGACGGGCGCGGCGCGAAGGTTGACCGATGGTGACGCGTCGGCTTGCGACCTTTGCACGTTGGCTGCGTGCGCATGCATCGCTGCCGTCGAATCGCCGGCAGTCCGGAGGCTTCGATCGTTCCTCCCCTCATCGGTGGGTCGAATCCTCTCGGCTGCGGGGGCGAGCGTCCCTCCCGCCGAAGCGGGCTCGGCTGCGGTCGCGCTTGCTCCGATGTCGTCGGCGCCAGACAAGGCGACGGCCTTGTTGGACAGGCTCGATCCGCGCACGGCGTTCGGGCGATCGCTCACCTGTTGATCGTGCCAGGTGTCTGGACGGTCCGATCGCTCCGTGATCGTCATGCCGCCCCCGGCGGGTGCTGGTGCCCGAAGTTGCACGGTCCGGTCGCCGGCACGCGCGCGCACCTCCGCACGACCCGACTCGGGGCTTCGGTGCCCCGCTGCAACGCCTGGGGTTGCCGTGTCCATTGTCGGCGGCGCACCTGGCGCCGGCGGGTCGATTCGGCCGGACGCGTTCATCATCTGCGGCTCGTCTGATCCCTCGGGCCGCGTGGCCTCATCGGCGGCGACCCGCTCCAGTTCCGCGCGCAATGCGCCGCCCGTCAGCTCGTCGCTCCCAGGGACGGTCCCCGATCGCCCATGCGCCGAGGGTGTGCGATCCCGCCGCGTCTCGGCTCCCTCGAGCGTCGTACCCTTCCGCACGGCGGGGCCGCTGCTATCAGCCACTGGCGATGGGTTCAGGGCCAGTCGCGTAGCCTCGGTCTTCCCGTGACCCGACGGGCGTCCGTGCCCGCTGGCGCGCGCGTGCGCTTCACCTTTGGGGCCTTTTCGCGATCGCGGGCCCTGTGGACGCGCCATCGGCTGTTCGACGGGGTCCGGCGGCGTGTTCATTGCCTGGTCGAGCGCGGCGCCGAAGCCCGCCCCGGCAGGGGCATCAGCGACGAGCTGTCTGGTTGGAGCGGTGGCGGCGAGGGCAGGGATCTTCAGATCGTCATTCATCACGAGTTTCTCGGGGGCGGCCTCTGGCGAAGGCCTGAGCGGCAAATTCGTCGGTCTGTTTCTGCTCGGCAACCTCGAGTCGACGTCTGCGTGCGCTTTCACGACGCTGCTCGAGCACTTCGAGCGCCTTGAGTCGGCGCTGTTCCTCGGAGAGCGCCGCACGTTGCGCGATTTCTCGCTCGCAGAGGGCCTTCGCACGCTGGGTCTGATCGTCGATCGCCGTATCCAGCTTGCCGACGAAGTGCTCGTGGATCCGCACGCTGCTCGCTTCGGTCGGCTGCAGTAAGGCCTTCGGCGCGCGCTGTCGGTATTCGCGCAGGTAGCCTTCGAGCATGCGCAAGGTGGCGGTCGCATTGTCGGCCTCGCGCCGAGCCTGGGCGGCCACGCCGGCAACGCGATCGCGCTCTCGACGACGCAGTTCGATCAGAAGGGACAGCGAAGCGCGAGCGCTCATGCCTGCGCGGCCCCGAGGGCGCCTTCAAGCCCGCGCAGCGACTCGCCCAGCGGGCTGCGCTCGTTCATCGACTGCTGCAGCATGCGTGCGATCCTGGGAAACAGCGCGATCGATTGGTCGGTTTCGGGATCGTTGCCGGGAACATAGGCTCCCACCGAGATCAGGTCGCGGCTTCTCTGGTAGCGCGACCACATCGCCTTGGCACGCCGAGCCATGGCGACATGGCCTTCGGTTGCGACGTTGTGCATCACGCGGGAGATCGATTGCTCGATATCGATCGCCGGATAGTGCCCGCCTTCGGCGAGAGCCCGGGTCAGCACGAAATGGCCGTCGAGAAAGGAACGCGCGGCGTCGGCAATCGGGTCGGTCTGGTCGTCGCCCTCGGCGAGCACCGTGTAGAACGCCGTGATCGATCCGTGACCGTCCCGGCCGTTTCCGGCTCGCTCCACGAGCAGCGGCAGTTTCGCGAAGACCGAGGGGGGATAACCCTTGGTGGCGGGCGGTTCGCCGATCGCGAGCGCGATCTCGCGCGCGGCCATCGCGTAGCGGGTGAGCGAATCCATCAGCAGCAGCACGTGCAGGCCCTGGTCGCGGAAGTGCTCGGCGATCGCCGTCGCGTAGTTCGCGCCCTGCATGCGCAGCAGCGGAGGGCAGTCGGCTGGCGCGGCGACCACCACCGAGCGGCGTCGGCCATCCTCACCGAGAATGTCCTCGATGAATTCCTTGACTTCCCGCCCGCGCTCGCCGATCAGACCCACCACGATCACGTCCGCGGCGGTGAATCGCGCCATCATGCCAAGCAGCACGCTCTTGCCCACGCCGGCACCGGCGAACAGGCCCAGGCGCTGTCCGCGCCCGACCGTGAGCAGGGCATTGATCGCGCGCACGCCGGTATCGAGCGGCACCCTGACCGGCTCGCGATCCATCGCGCTGATCGGTCGGCTCTGGATCGGTTCGTTCCGGACTTCATCGAGCAGGGGGCCTCGATCGATCGGCACACCGCAGGCATCGACCACCCGACCAAGCAGGCCGGTGCCGATCGGCAGGTGGCGCATGCGGTCCGTGCTCCGCCGCCACGGGTGCGAAGCCTGCCCAAGCTTTGGCGGGCGCACCGGCGCATCGATCGGGCTGACCCTCGAACCGGGGGAGAGGCCGGTGACCTGGCCCGTCGGCATCAGAAAAAGGCGATCGGCGCCGAAGCCCACAACCTCCGCCTCGACCGCCTGTTCGCCATCGAGGCCGCTCTCGACCCTGCAGATGGCGCCGACGGGCAGGCGAAGACCGCTCGCTTCGAGTACCAGACCTGCCGCGCGCAGCAGGCGGCCGTGCGTTGCCAGCGGTTGTGCGTGAGCCGCGAGTCTCGTGGCTTCATCAAGCATGGTGCGCAATGCGCGGGGCAACGCAGTCGTGCTCACGCCGCTCGGGTCCAGGCCGCTCGTATTCACGCCAACTCCTGTGCCGAGCCAGTCGTGTCGCGCGGATCGTCCAGGGACGGCACGGCCGCCATCCCTTCGGCGCCGATGGCTGCGAGCACGCGCCGCCAGCGTGTCGAGACGGTCGCGTCGACTTCCGCATTGGCCGAGATCACGCGACACCCGCCGACCTCGATCGACGGGTCGGGCACGATTCGCGCGCCGCGTGCCGAAACGACCGGTTCGAGTTGCGCGCCGAACAGATCCGCATCGTCCGGGTGCAGGTGCAGATGAAAGCTTGCTCGCTCGTCGACGAGGCTTGCAACGGCTTCGCGAACCACGGTCTCGACCAGCGACGGCTGGGTTCGAAGCTCCGCGCGTACGACCTGTCGGGCAATCTCGAGCGCGAGCGCCATCGCATCCCCAGCGAGTTCAGCCCGTATCTGACCCAGCGCACGATCCATGCCGGCGTGCAAGGCGTCGGCGCGGGCGGTGAAGTGATCGGCGATCGCCTGGAGCCGGTCGCCATGCTCTCGCTGCAGTCGCACTTCGGTGGCGGCACTCCCGCGCCGGATGCCCTCTTCCACGCCACGGCGGAAGCCCTCGCGGTAGCCCGGCGGAGGCTCTCTGCTGGCCGAGGGGCGGATGCGGGCGCTTCCCGGCGTCATCGGGCCATCACTGCGCAGTTCCGACAATTCGAAGCGCCGAACATCGCCGATTTCTTCGGCGCCCAGAATGCGCTTAGATGTAACCATCGTCGCTCCCGGTCGTCAGGCGGATCTGACCTTCATCGAGGAGTCGCCGGACGATCTTCAGGATGTCCTTCTGGCGCGTCTCGACGTCGGAGATACGTACCGGACCGCGCGACTCGAGGTCCTCGCGCAGCGTCTCCGCGGCGCGGGAACTCATGTTCTTGAAGATCTTCTCGCGCAGCGTCGGATCGGCGCTCTTCAGCGCGATGACCAGCTGGTCGCTCTGGACCTCGCGCAGGATTAGCTGAACCGCCGAGTCCTCCAGCTTGTTGATGTCGTCGAAGGTGAACATCTGGTCGATGACCTGTTGCGCGAGATCCGGATCGATCTCGCGGATCGACTCGATCACAGCCTGGTCCTGGTTGCCGCTCATGAAGTTCAGGATCTCGGCCGTGGTCTTCGTTCCGCCCAGCTTCGACTTGTTCAGGCGGTCGCTGCCGGACAGCACATTGGAGAGCACGTCATTGAGCTCGTACATCGCGTTGGGCGGGATGCCGTCGAGCGTCGCGATGCGCATCAGCACGTCGTTGCGGGTGCGTTCGGTCAGCTGGGTCAGGATGCCGCAGGCATGGTCCCGCTCGAGGTGGACAAGGATCGACGCGATGATCTGCGGATGCTCGTTCCGGATGAGTTCGGCGACCGATGCCGCATCCATCCACTTGAGGCTTTCGATGCCCGAGACTTCGCCGTGCTGCAGGATGCGGTCGATGAGCATCGACCCGCGTTCCTCGCCCAGCGCGCGGGTCAGCACGGTTCGAATGTAGGCGGCGCTGTCCTCGACCAGAGTCAGATGCCCTGCCGTATCCGACTCGAACCTGCCGATGACCTCCGCAAGCCGATCCTGCCGGGTGGAGCGGATCTTCGCCATCGTCTCGCCAATCTGCTGCGCCTCCTTGGGCGTCAGTCGCTTGAACACTTCGGCGGCGGCTTCCTCGCCCATCGCCAGCAGCAGGATCGCGCTGTCCTTCAGTCCCTGTTCGGAGGGCATCATTCGCTAGTCCCGTTGACCCAACTGCGCACCACATTGGCCACGACCGCGGGGTTGTCGCGAGCCATCTTGAGAACTTCCTCATTGGGTTTCGGCAGGGCCGGCAGCACGGTGCCCTCGATGGCCCCAGCCGCCGGCGAACCGGGAGGCGGCAGCGCCAGGTCGTTGCGGACGGTCTCGTTGATGCGGACAGGAGGAGGCCGGTTGGCGAGCGCCTTCAATGACGGGCGAATCGCAGCGAAGATCACGATCATCGCGAGCAGCAGCAGGCCCAGGTAGCGTGCCGCGTCCCGCGCCATGTCGATCACATCAGGCTGCTTCCACAGGGGCAACTCGACACTCTTGGGGGCTTCTTCGATCGAGAAGGGCGCATTGACGACATTGATCGAGTCGCCGCGCTCCTTGCTGAAGCCGATCGCCTCGCGGACCAGCGCATTGACGTTCTCGATCTCGGCTGCAGGCAGTGCCGTCCAGGTGACCTTGCTGCCGGAACCGCTCTTGCGGTGGTTCACGACAACGGCGGCCGTCAGCCGACGCACGGCGCCCGAGGCGGCGCGGGTCACGCGGATGGTTTTGTCGACTTCGTAGTTGGTGACTGCCTCACGTCTGCCGTTCGCGGCCGCGGCCGCCGCGCCCGCCGACTGCAGGGCCTGTGCGGCACCGTTGATGGGCGTGGCGGCGGCGGCGGGTGGTTGGTTCGACAGCGGCCCCGGGACGCCTTGGGCCGGCGTCCCGGCCCCGTCTCGCGCATCGATCGTCTGCGTGCTGCGGATCGCGGCCTGGTCAGGGCTTTGATTGGGTTTGTAGAGCTCCGCGGTCTGCTCGCTTTGCGTGAAATCCACGTCGGCCGAGACCTGGGCGCGCACGTTGTCACGTCCGTAGATCGGTTCCAGGATCGCCAGGATCCGCTGGATGTGTCCTGTCTCGATCTGCCGCACATAGTTGAGCTGTCCCGCGTCCAGTCCTCCTGGCGGCGCGTCGGGGCTGCTGGACAGGAGTGCGCCTGTCTGGTCGATCACGCTGACCTGACGCGGGCTGAGCTCGGGAATCGAGGAAGCCACCAGATGCACGATTCCGGCGATCTGTCCGCGGTCGAGCACGCGGCCTGGGTGCAGCGTCAGCAGCACCGATGCCGACGGCTTCTGCTGGTCGCGCAGGAATCCGTTCTGCGCCGGCAGCGCTAGGTGCACGCGTGCTGCCTGGACCACCGGCAGCGCCTGGATCGAGCGGGAGAGTTCGCCCTCGAGGCCGCGCTGGAAGTTCAGTCGCTCCTGGAATTGCGTGACGCCGAAACGCTGGTTCTCCATCAGTTCGAAGCCGACAAGGCCACCGCGAGGCAGCCCCTGCGAGGCAAGCTTCAGCCGGGCGTCGTGCACTTGGTTCCCCGGCACGAGGATCGCGCCGCCGCCTTCGGCGAAGCGATAGGGCACGTTCATCTGTGAAAGGGCCGCGACAACGGCGCCGCCATCCTTGTCGCCGAGGTTGGCGAAGAGCACCTTCCAGTCCGGGGTTCTCGCCCACATGACCGAAGCCACCGCGATGGCGACCAGCGCTGCCAGGCCGATGCCCAGCATCGCGATCTGCCGGATCGGCAGTCCCGCCAGCCCGCCAGGCCGCGCGGTCGCCTGATGTTCGATCGTCGTGTCCATGAAAGGAGATCACCTCCGTGCGCAACGTCGGTGATTCTCGCGGGATAGCGCAATCGACTAACCCGGAATTAGCGCGGTCGGGCGCCGCTATTTCGCCGCAGCGGACGTTCGAAGCTCGCTACCCTTGGGGGTCACTTGTCAGGAGATGCCGCGATGGAACTGAAGTCGCTTCAGGGCATTGGTGCCGCCGGCGCCTCTGGCGTCGCACGATCCGCCGCAACCGGTACCGCGACCGGGCCGGGCTTCGCGCGCGCACTCGACTCGGCCCTGAAGGGGGTCAGTCAGCTGCAGCAGGAGTCGAGTGCCATGCAGCGGCAGTACCAGCTCGGCTCGGATGCCGTCAGCCTCGAGGACACCATGGTTGCGATGCAGAAGGCTCAGATCGGGTTCCAGGCGGCGGTCACGGTGCGCAATCGTCTCGTGTCGGCTTACACTGACATCATGAACATGCAGGTGTAGCCCGAGGCCCCGGCGCGCCCTTCATCGATGTCGGCACCTGCGCCGCGCGTTGCGCGCGTGCGCGTCTTTGTACTGCGATCACATAGGCCTGGATGCTTCGCTGGGCCTCCGGGCTCGGCCGCTCGAAGGTGCAGCCCACCCGTCGCCATGAGCTGTCCGTACCGTCGGCTTCCGGGGGGTCGATGCCGATGGCGCATACGCGCAACTCGCAGGGTACCGGCGGCAGCTCGGGGAGCTCGAGACGGCAGTAGCGCCACACGGTGCCCATCTCGGGGGTTTCCTGCGCAGGCAAGGCGATCGCGAGGCCGTCGGCACTGAGATCAAGCAGCGGGTCGGGGCGTTCTCCTCCCGGAACCCGTCTGATGAGATCACCGAGCGGAATCGCCGCGGTGTCGCGAATGCGGTAAGCCTCGCGACGCTGCAGGCGCACGAGCTGGGTCGGTCGTGCGCAGCTCAATCTCAGGCCGGTTCCGTCGCGCTCCGCGCCCGCATGCCGCAGGGCAAGTTCGAATCGGATAGTGACGCCGTCGACCTTCGTACTGACCGTCAATCGGATACCGTCTCGCAGCAGCGCAGGGTCCGGCGCGCCTTCCAGGCGCAACCACACGAAACCGGGAGCCAGCGTTTCGAGTCTGCCAATCGCCAGATCGGGGTTGCCTCCGACCACCCCGAGCGACAGCGCTGTCCGATCCCGTCGGAGTTGCTCGAGGAGCTGCTGTATCTCGAGCGGCGCGTCGATTGGCGGTGAAGCGGCGCCGGTGCTCATGTCAGGTGCGTGCTGTACGTCCGGGCGCCACCGGCCTTCGGCCGGCCGCCAGCAGGCGGTCGAGACCGCGTTGCCAAGGCTCGCGAAGCCGGCGGATCTCGCCGTCGATGATCACGATGCGGCGAAGGATACCGAGCTGCTCCCGCCGTTGTGCCGGGGTTGGCGTTGCATCACCCGCTGCACGCATGTTCGCGATCAGGGAATCGTTCACCGCCTGCAGACGGGCCACCCGCTCCCAGTCTTCCTGACGCGCTGCATCGAGCATCGACAAACAGTTCGTCTCGACCGCACGGCAGGTGTCGAGCAGCAGTTCGTCGGCCGTGGGGGCCATGATCAGGGTGTCGAGCATCAGCGTACCGCCACCGTCGCGCGCTGCACGGTCGAGCCAGCCACCGGTTGCCGGCCCGGGCCGATCTGGGTCCATGCCGTCGAGACTTGCTCGAGCAGGCGGCGAACTTCCTCGAGCAGCGCGGGGTCGTTGTCGCGAGAAGCCTTCAGCAGGCGGCTCAGGATATAGGTGTAGAGCGTGCGCAGGTTCGTCGTGAGCTCACCGCCGCGGTCATCGAGGCAGGCCCGCAGGCCCTCGTCGATGATCCGGATCACGCGGGTGATCGCCTCGCCCTTCGCGGCGTAGTCGTTGGCAGCCATCGCACTGCCGGCTTTGGTCAGCTGCTCCTCCGCGCCGTCGAAGAGCATCGCGATCAGCTTGTGAGGGGTTGCAGCGGCGATCGCGGTCTCGACCCCCAGATTGCGATAGGCGGTGGCGTTGCTGCGGTAGGGTGCGAACATCGGCGGCTCCTGAGTAGCTTCTGCTCAGGTTATCGGCCTGCTCGACGATCGCTTGAGGGCTGGTCGGTCGCCGGAAAAGGCCGGTAAAGTCAGCCAAATGTCGAGATCAGCGAACCCGCGGCACTGTTGATCTTGCTGATGTTCTCGTTGACGGTCGAGTACTGCTGCAGAAGGCGCTGCTCGATCTGGCCAAGCCGCGTCTGCAGCCGCGACTGCTGTTCCTGGACCATGGTCTGGCGGCTGCGCAGGGCGTTGGTCGAGGCGGTCACGGCTCCGTCGCTGGCGAGCAGACCCATCGTCAGGGTAGTCAGCCGTCGCGCGATCCCCATGAGCGCCGGGTCGGTATCGCTCGAGCCCGCGAACAGATTGCTGAGACGCGAAGGTGTGGCCATCAGCGGGTCGAGCTTCGCGGCGTTGATCTGCAACGACCCATCGCGCTGGACCGCCAGACCGGCATCGGAGAGGCGGGTTAGGTCGCCGCCCCCGAGCGTCGCACCCAGGGTATTTTTCAGCTGCCGCTGCAGCCCGAGCACGGTGTTGTCGCCCTGCAGCGGTCCGGCTACCTTGGTCGCGGCATCGTAGCGCGTCACGTCGTTCAGGATGCGGTTCAGGTCGTTCCAGGCATTCACGAATCGGTCGAGCATGCCTCGCATTGCCGACGTGTTCGATGAGACCGTCACGCTCAGGTTGCCGGTGCCCGCCTGACGTAGATCGAGCGTGACGTTCTCGATCGCGCCGCTCACGCTGTTGGTCGGGGAGGTCACCGTGAGCCCGCTGATCGTCACCGAGGCATCCTGGGCCGTCTGGGTCTGCGTCAGGTTGCGGCCGGTGCCAGCCGCGGCTGTCGGATCGAAGGCGAGCGACGAGAGCCCGCTGGTATCGGTGTGGTTGGCGTCGTTGTCGGTGACCAGGATCCGGGCGGTGTTCGTCGAGCCGGTCTCGGTGGTGCGAAGTACCAGCCGCTGCCCGCTGCCGTCGTTGACGATCGAGGCACTGACGCCGATCCCCGACGCCGTGTTGATTGCATCGCGCACCTGGGCGAGCGTCGATCCGGCGGCAATCGCGACCGTGGTCGTGGGCTTGGTCGACGTGAAGCTGTTGGTGCCGCTGTCGTAGCTGCCGAGCTGGATGCTTAACATGCCCCCGCCCACGACGGTGTCCGCCGATGCAAGGGTTGGCCCTGCGAGGGTCTGTCGCTGGGCCAGCTGATTCACCACCAGATCGTAGGTGCCGGCCACCGCGCCGGTGGCAGCGCTTGCCTTCAGCGCATTCTCGTTGCTGCTGGAGGCCTGCACGGCTCGCCAGCTCGGCAGGTTCGTCAGTTCCTGCGCAGCCGACTGGAAGGTGGAAACCGCGCTCTGAACCCTGCCGATCGCCGAGAGTTTCGTCTGGATGCCTGATGCGGTGGACTGCAGCTTCTGCAGCGGTTGCCGCTCGATGGACATCAGTTGGGAGACGATACCCTGAACGTCGATCGCGCTGCCTATCGAGGAAGTGGCCATGGTGCCCGCCTGGGTGTCGATGAGAGGGTTGAGATCCGCGCCGGAAGGTCGCACCCGCATCGCGCGGCAGCGTACCCGGGTCGGTGGCGCCGCGCGGCGCGGGCATCACGGGTCGGCCGCTGTCGGATAAAGCGGCAAAGGCGCGCCGGCGGCGATGCCGCGGACGCGCTGCCAGGGCTCGCGCGAGGCGCGGAAATCAGCCGCGCAGCAACTGCAGCACCTGCTGGGGCAGCTGGTTGGCTTGGGAGAGCATCGCGTTGCCCGCCTGTTGCAGCACCTGGGCCCGGGACAGCGCCGCGGTTTCGGCTGCGAAATCGGCATCGACGATACGGCTTCGCGCAGCGGCCTGGTTCTCGATCGCGACCTGCAGGTTGGCGATGACGGCGTCGAATCGATTCTGTGCCGCACCGAAGGTTGAGCGTGCAACGTTGACCTGCTGCAGCGCGTAGTCGATCACCTCGATCGCTCCGAGTGCCCCGGTGCCGGCGGTACCGGCAATGTAGCCCACGTAGTTCGTCGTCCCAGCATTCGCGCCACGGGTCCCCACGGTGCTGATGTCGATGGCTGTC
>JBIIHU010000059.1:0-15999 GCA_044235405.1 Burkholderiaceae bacterium | reverse complement strand
TGCCGGCGCGGGGCTCTACCTGCTCGCCGACCGCTTCGCGCAGACCACGGGCGAGCATGCGCATGGCATCGGCCGGATCTGGTCGCGCGAGGATGCGCCAGCCGCGGTCGCCGAGTACCTCGCCCTGGTGCGGCGATTCAACGCCGACGGCACGCTGCGCCAGTACCCGGGCTCGCCCGCGATCGCGCAGGCGCTGCTGCGTGCGAAGGACCGGCTTCACCTGTTCGAGCTTCACCCGACCGACTTCCGCGCACTGACGGCCCACTTCGGCCGCGAGCCGGGCTGTCGGGTGGCGCTCGGTGACGGCTTCGAGACCCTGCGCAGCCAGCTGCCGCCGGTGTCGAGGCGAGCGCTGGTGCTCATCGACCCCTCCTACGAGCTGGTGGCCGATTACACGCGGGTGGTGGCTTGCGTGCGCGACGCGCTCGCACGCTTCGCGCAGGGCGTCTATCTGGTGTGGTACCCGATCGTGCGGCGCTCGGCGTCGGCGCAGCTGCCCGAGCGCCTCGCGCGACTTGCGCGTGCGGCGCCCAAGGGCTGGCTTCATGCGAGCCTGACCGTCGGCGAGCCCGACGAGGAGGGCTTCGGGATGAGCGGCAGCGGCATCGTCGTGATCAATCCGCCGCACACGCTGCGCGCCGCGCTGGCCGAGGCGCTGCCGTGGCTGCGCGAAGCCCTCGGGCGCAGCCCCCGCGCCCGCTTCACCCTCGAGGATGACAGCAGCCGGCCCGCTGCCGCGCCGGCCTGGCGTGCACCCGGCGTGCGAGCTGCCGCCCCCCGACCCACCATGCCCGCGAGAGTGCCCCATGTCCGTAACCGCAGCCCTCGATGAGCAGGCGCTCGCCGTCCTGCGCGCCGTCTCGACCGCGACGATCACCACGCTGCTCCTGAAGAAGGGCCTGCGCAACGTCTGGCTGCGAGGCACGCGTGCCCTGGCACCGGGCCAGCCCCGGCTGGCCGGCCGCGCCTTCACGCTGCGTTTCGTGCCGGCACGCGAGGACCTCGCCACCCCGGAGTCGTGGGCGTCGCCGATTTCCACGCGCGCCGCCATCGAGGCGATGCCCGAGGGCTGCATCGCGGTGGCCGATGCGATGGGGGTCACCGATGCCGGTATCTTCGGTGACATCCTTTGCGCCCGCATGCGCCGGCGTGGCGTGGCGGCACTCGTCACCGACGGGGTCGTGCGCGATCAGGCGGGCGTACTCGGCACCGGACTGCCGGTGTGGTGTCGGGGGGCGGCCGCGCCGCCTTCGGTGGCCGGGCTCACCTTCGTAGCCTGGCAGCAGCCGATCGCCTGCGGCGGCGTTGCGGTCTTCCCCGACGACATCATCGTCGTCGACGACGACGGGGCGGTGGTGATCCCGGCCGCCCTGCTGCCGGTGGTGCTTGCCGACGGGCCCGAGCAGGAGCGGTATGAAGCCTGGGTGATGCGGCAGGTGGACGCTGGTGTGCCCCTGCCCGGGCTTTACCCGCCCGACGCCGCGACCCGCGCCCGCTACGAGGCCGAGCGCGCGCTGGGAACCTGAACGAACCCCGAGCCCGCGTCGCTCGAGGGTTTCGCTCACGGGGTCTGAGCGGCCGGGCCGGGGGCCGTGATCGCGGCGCGGCTCGCGCGCCGTGATCGCGGCGTGGCCACTGCGCTCGACAGCAGCCGCACGCGTTCGGCGATCGCGTCGAACTCCGCGCGACGGGCGCTGGTCGGCCGGGCGACCAGTGCGATGCCGCGTCGCGGCGCGGGCGCGGCCAGCGGCCTAGCCACCAGCCGGGTGCGCTCCAGCAGACCGGCCTTCAGCGCCATCTCGGGCAGCAGCGCGATGCCCAACCCTTCCTCGACCATCGGCACCAGCGTGGCCAGGCTGGTCGCCTCGATGCCGTTCGGGTTGGCCCGCTCGCCCAGTCCGCAGCCGGCCAGCGTGTGGCTGCGCAGGCAGTGGCCCTCCTCGAGCAGCAGCAGCCGCTGAGGGTCGATCGCGTCGGCGCGCAGCCCGGCGCGCGCGAGCGCTGGATCACCCCGTGGAGCGACCAGCCAGAGTTCCTCGGTGAGCACCTCGGCGACCTGCAGGCCCTCGGTATCCCACGGCAGCGCGATCAGCGCGAAATCGAGCTCCCCATCGCGCAGGCGGGCCAGCAGCGGCACGGTCTGGTCCTCGCGAAGCGCCAGGCGCAGCGCCGGGTGCGTATCGCGCAGGCTGCGCAGCAGCGCGGGCAGCAGATACGGTGCGATGGTCGGGATGGCACCCAGGCGCGCGAGTCCCGTCATCGGGCGGGCAAGGCTCGCGACCTCGTCGGCGAGATCGCGGGCACTCGCGAGCAGCGCGCGAGCCCGCTCGACCGCGCGTGCGCCGGCCGGGGTCAGCGCCACGTGCTGGCGGCTGCGCTCGACGAGCCGGGCGCCGAGGCCGCGCTCGAGTTCCTGCAGCGCGCCGGACAGCGTGGACTGCGTGACGAAGCAGCGCTCGGCCGCCCGGGTGAAATGGAGGGTGTCGGCCAGCGCGACCAGGTAGCCGAGCTGGCGCAGCGAGGGCAGGGAGTTCATGCGCCGATTCTAATCGGAAAAAACGTTCAACAAGATCAAAATTATCCGTTGGACCGATGAAACGCCGGCTCACAGAATCCGGTCATCGCGATCGCAAACCCAAGCGCGACCGCAACCCTCAACCGATCCGCCAGGAGCAGACGATGAACAGTCCCAGGGATTCCGTGACCCTCCGCAACCTCGAAGCCGCCTTCGCCGGCGAATCGATGGCCCACATCAAGTATCGCTACTTCGCCCGCGTGGCCCGGGAGCAGGGCGACGAGGAAACCGCCCGCGTCTTCGAGGCCACGGCCGAGCAGGAAGTCGCACATGCCTTCGGCCATCTCGACCTGCTCTACCCGAAGGCCGCGCTCACCGCGGCTCGTGCGCTCGAGCTCGCGATCGAGGGCGAGACCCACGAGTACACCGAGATGTATCCGGGATTCCGCCACCTCGCGGTGCAGGAGGGCAACCAGGCTGCGGTGACCGAGTTCGACGAGCAGATCGCGGAGTCCCGCGAGCACGCCGAGCAGTTCCGCGCCGTCCTCGACAAGGCTGCCCGGCGCTTCGCGGCCCTCGCGAAAGTCGAGGAGCGGCATGCGAACCACTACCGCGAGACGCTCGCGCGTCTCGGCGCGCTTCCGAAGGCGGCATGATCCGGGGCGCGCCCGGGCTGACGCGATCCTGCCCGGGCTGCCCCCTGCGAACCCTGTCCGACCGATCGACCGATCCAACGATTGACGACCTGGAGATGACGATGAAGACCTGGAACTGTGTGGTGTGCGGTTTCGTCTACGACGAGGCCCTCGGCCTTCCCGACGAGGGCATTCCCGCCGGCACCAAGTGGGAGGATGTCCCCGAGGACTGGTGCTGCCCGGATTGCGGCGTGGCGAAATCCGACTTCGAGATGGTCGCGCTCTGACCAGGGATGGATGCCGCCGGTCCCGGGGCTCTCAGCCGAAGTGCCCACCTGCGAGCCCCGGCGCACGCAGGACAAGCGCCCGCCTGCGAGCCCCGGCGCACGGGGCGGCGCGGCGCGGTCCGCGCGCGGTTATACTGCGGGCCCGCACCCCCGTGCCGCTGCCGCGTCGTCTGTCGGACGTTCGCTCGGCCGGCGCGTCCGCAGTCCCTTGTCTCGCCGCCCATGGAAGCACTGCTCCTGTCCACCGGCATCGTCGCCCTCGCCGAGATCGGCGACAAGACGCAACTGCTGTCGTTCATCCTGGCCGCGAAGTTCCGCCGGCCGTGGCCGATCTGCGCCGGCATCCTGGTGGCCACGCTGGCCAATCACGCGCTAGCCGGTGCGCTGGGTGCATGGCTCACCACGGTGCTTGGGCCCGTGGTGCTGCGCTGGGGGCTCGGACTGTCCTTCCTGGCGATGGCGGCCTGGATGCTCGTGCCCGACCGTTTCGACGAGAAGGATGCGCGGCTTGCGCGCTTCGGGGTCTTCGGTACCACGCTGCTGGCCTTCTTCGTCGCCGAGATGGGCGACAAGACCCAGGTGGCCACGGTGGCGCTCGCCGCGCAGTACCAGGCCTTCGTCCCGGTCGTGATCGGCACGACGCTCGGCATGATGGTGGCCAACGTGCCTGCGGTCGTGCTCGGCGACCGGATCGCGCACCGGATGCCGGTTCGGCTGGTTCACGCGGTGGCGGCGCTGATCTTCGCGGTGCTCGGCGTGCTGACGCTCGCCGGCGCCGGCGAGCGTTTCGGGCTCTAGTCGCCGATCGTCAGCGGCCTTGCCGCAGCAGCCTTCCGGGAAGCGGACGATGCACGGTGCCGCCGCCATCGGCGACGCGCACGCCGTTCACCCACACGCCGTGCACCCCGCGTGACCGGGTGACCACCCGGGTGGCGCCCGCCGGCAGGTCGTCGGCGCGCGAGCGGCTGCCGCGCCCCACGGTGGCCGGGTCGAACAGCAGCAGATCGGCCGCCATGCCCGGGCGCAGCGCGCCGCGGTTGGCGATGCCGAAGAACTCGGCCTGCGCGCTGGTGAGGCGGCGCACCGCCTCCGGCAGCGGCATCGCGCCACGCTCGCGCACCCAGTGGCCCATCAGGTGCAGGCCGAAACCCGAATCGTCGAGGAAGGACAGATGGGCGCCGGCATCCGACAGCGACAGCAGGCTGTCCGGGTGCGTCAGCAGCCGGGCAACCGCCTGCTCGTCGTGGTTCAGCGCGGTGAGCGAGAACAGCGTGCCGAGCCCCTCGTCGATCGCGAGGTCGAACAGGCAGTCGAGGGGATCGACGCCGCGCTCGGCGGCGATGTCGGCGATGCTGCGATCGACCAGCGGCCGATGCTCCGGCCTGACCGTCTCGAGGACCTGGATCAGCTGCCAGTTCCCCGAGAAGATGCGCCGCGCCGGGACGGCGAGTTCGGCGCGCAGCGCGTCGCGCAGCGCCGGATCGCGCATCCGCGCGATCAGCGCGTCGCCTTTCAGGCCGAAGATCGGCTTCCACGCGAGCAGCGGCTCGAGCGGGTAGGGCGACTGGAACGAGAAATCGAAGACCAGCGGCGTCGCGGCGACCGCTCCGCGCATGCGATGGCCGCGCTGGTTGGCGGCAGCGATCGCGTCGAGATCCTCGAAGACGCTGTTCGGGGTGACGCTCGAGTGCAGCAGCGCCGCGACCAGCACCGGACGGCCCGATGCCGCGGCGAATTCCTCGAGCTGCCCGACCGGCGTCGGCGGACCCTTCGTGATCATGAAGACGCCCTGGTTGCGCCGGCGCATCGGCTCGGCCAGCGCCAGGAATTCCGACCACTCGGCCAGCCGCGACGGCATCGGCCGTCCGTCGTAGGCGCTGTGCGAGGTGGTGGTGGTCGACGCCAGCCCGATCGCACCCGCGGCGAGCGCCTCGTCGACCAGCGCCTGCATCCGCGCGAGTTCCTCGGGGGTGGCCGCGCGATCGGAGGCGGCCGAGCCCATCACGTAGGTGCGGATCGTCGAGTGGCCGGCGAAGGCCGCGAGGTTCATCGCGCAGCCGCCCGCCTCGATCTGGTCGAGGTACTGGCCGAAGGACTCGAACTGCCAGCGGATGCCTGCCTGCAGGCTGGCGAGCGACATGCCCTCGACCTGCGTGAGGTTCTTGGTGACCAGATCGCGCGAGCCGGCGTCGGGGTGGCAGGGGGCGATCGTGAAACCGCAGTTGCCGATGATCGCGGTGGTGACGCCCATGCCGATCGACTGGTCGAGATAGGGGTCCCAGGTGATCTGCGCGTCGTAGTGGGTGTGGTTGTCGATGATGCCGGGCATCAGCGCCAGCCCCCCGGCATCCACATGCTCGCGGGCTTCGCCGGCTGGCAGCGCGTCGGCCTGCGGGCGTACCGCGGCGATGCGGTCGCCGTCGACGGCGAGCTGGCCCGTGAAGGGGGCTCCGCCCAGGCCGTCGTGGATCGTGGCATTGGAGATCAGCAGGTCGTGCATCGGGCAGTCCTCGAAGGATTCATGCGATCGAGTATAGGCCGCTGCCCGCCCGCGGATCAGCGCCAGCCGTGGCGATCCGGACCGTGGGCGCGATGCGAGCCGTGCTGATGGCCGGGCCACCGCCCCGGGCCCGGACCCGCATGGTAGGCGGGCCCACCGCCGGGGGCGTGGCGATGGATCGGAGCGTGCCCGTAGCCGTAGCCCTGCCCGTAACCGTGGACCTGCCCGTAGCCATGAACCTGCCCGTAACCGTGCCGGTAGGCATCCCCGTGCCCGTGACCGTACACGTGGGTGTGCGCATGCGCTCCCCAGGTGCGGTACGGTCCCGGCCCGTGGACGACCCAGGGCGGCACGACCGTGATGACCACGCGGGGCACGACCACGGAGGCCGTGGCCGCCAGCACGGGCTGGTCCCACGTGGCGACCTGGGGCACGGTCGCGACGACGACGGCGGCGCCACCGCAGAACGCGGCGGTCGGTGCGAGCAGGGCGAGGCAGGCTGCGACGAGGTGCTGCGGGCGTGGACGCATGGCGGGTCTCCGCGATAATGGGGCGCGGCGACGGCCGCGGCTTCCCTCGTCGCTCAACGCCGGCCTGGCGGGTGCGCCGACCCGGGCTCTCGCCCCTTACAAAGCGTTACCGACGCCCAGAGCGATTCGCGTGTCTTCCAAGCTCCCCGACGCTGCCGGCCTGATTCGGGTCGCCGTTCCGCTGGCCGTCGCTGCGGTCCTGCTTGCGGGTGTCTGCGCCGCCGCGAACATCGGCAAGCTGCCACCCGCGCTGCCCGCCCTGCGGCAGGACTTCGGCCTGACGCTGGTGGAGGCGAGCTGGCTGGTATCGGCTTTCCAGGTGGCCGGGCTGTCGCTGGGCGTGTTCGGAGGGCTGCTCGCCGACCGTTTCGGGCCTCGGCGCACGATGGCCTGCGGCCTGCTGCTGCTCGCGCTGGCGAGTTCGGTGGGTGCGGCGGCGCAGGGCGCGACGCTGCTGCTGGCGATGCGCGTCGTCGAGAGCGCGGGCTTCATGCTGTCGGTGCTGCCCGGACCGGCACTGCTGCGGCGCTTCGTCGCGCCGGGGTCGCTGTCGCCGGTGCTGGGGCTGTGGTCCTGCTACATGCCCACCGGCATGTCGCTGATGATGATCGCGACCCCCCCGCTGCTCGAGGCCCAGGGCTGGCGCGCAGCCTGGGTGGTCTGCGCGGCGCTGCCCGCGGCGGCCTGTCTGGCGGTGCTGCGGGCGCTGCGCCCGGATGGCGCCCGCCCGCCAGGGGCTCAGAGTGCGGCGGCGCTCGCCCGGCTGACGCTTGCCACGCCCGGCGCCTGGCTGCTCGCGCTGTGCTTCGGCCTGTACGCCGGTCAGTTCATCACGGTGTTCAGCTTCCTGCCGACCCTGTATCAAGCCGCCGGGATTCCTGCCGGCACCGCGGGGCTGCTGTCGGCCGCTGGCGTGGCGGCCAACCTGATCGGCAACCTGGTCGCGGGGGTGCTGCTCGGGCGGGGCGCCAATCGCGGGCGCCTGATCGGCATTGCCTCGGTTGTGATGGCTGGCTGCGCGATCGCAGCCCTTTCGCTGCCGCTGCCCTTTGCCGCCGGATACGGGGCGGTGCTGCTGCTGTCGGCCGCGGGGGGCCTGATTCCGGGCACGCTCTTCGCCACCGCGCCGGGCATCGCCCCGCATGGCGGGGCGGTCGCCACCACCACCGGGCTGATGCAGCAGGGATCGTGCGTGGGCCAGTTCCTGCTGCCGCCGCTCGCGGCCGCGGCGGCGAGCGGCCGCGGCGGCTGGGCGGCGGCCGGTGTCGTGATCGCCGGCTGCGCGGTGCTGAACGTCTTCGTGGCGGCCGGGGTGGCGCGTGCCGCCCGGGGCCGGCGCGGCTAGAAGGTCGTGCCGCGCTTCGGTGGTATCGTCGCATCCATGCGGCGGGTCGTTTTCAACCAGAAGGGCGGGGTCGGCAAGTCCACCATCGCGGTGAACCTCGCGGCCATTGCCGCGGCGCGCGGGCGTCGCACGCTGCTCATCGATCTCGACACCCAGGCCAACGCCAGTCGCTACCTGCTCGGCTCGCAGGTCGCCCAGGCCCGTCCCACGGTGGCGGATTTTTTCGAGCAGAGCCTTTCCTTCCGCTTCGCCTCGACGCCGGTCGAGGCCTTCGTGCATCCGAGCCCCTTCGAGAATCTGTCGGTCATGCCGGCGGGCCCCGAACTCGCCGACCTGCATACGCGGCTCGAGTCGCGCTCCAAGATCCTCAAGCTGCGCCAGGCGATCGGCGAACTCGACGGCTTCGACGAGGTGGTCATCGACACCCCGCCGGCCCTCAACTTCTACACCCGCTCGGCTCTGATTGCGGCCGACGCCTGCCTGATTCCCTTCGACTGCGACGACTTCTCGCGTCAGGCGCTCTACGGCCTGCTCGAGGCGGTCGAGGAGATCCGGATCGACCACAACCAGGCGCTGCGTGTCGAGGGCATCGTCGTCAACCAGTACCAGGCCCGAGCGAGTCAGCCGCAGCGCATCGTGCAGGCCCTGGCCGACGAGGGGCTGCCGGTGCTGCCCACCCGCCTGTCGGCCTCGGTGAAAGTTCGCGAATCGCACGATGCGGCCCGGCCGCTGGTCTGGTTCGCCCCGGGTCACAAGCTGACGGCCGAGTACCTCGCACTCTACGAGGAACTCGGCCGCCGCGCACCTCAGAACGACTGCTCGAGCATCGCGAGATAGTCGTCGGCGCTCGCGGTACGCGGGTTGGTCAGGTGGCAGTGATCGCGCAGCGCCGCCTGGGCGATCGCGGGAAGCACGTCACGCGGCACGCCCATCGCGGCAAGGCCCGCGGGCAGCCCGAGGCGCCGGTTCAGGCCCTCGATGAAGCTCGCGGGGTCGTCGGCCGGCGCGATGCCCAGCGTCTGGTTGAGCACCATCGCCTTGTGGACCACGACGGGTGCGTTGAAGCGCAGCACCGCCGGCAGCAGGACCGCATTGAGCGTGCCGTGGTGCAGCGAAAGCCCCGGCAGCGCGCCCAGCGGGTGCGACAGCGCATGCACCGCGCCGAGCCCCTTCTGGAAGGCCATCGCGCCTTCCATCGCGGCCATCATCATCTCCCAGCGGGCATGCCGGTCGGATCCGTCGCGGGTGGCGCGCTCGAGGTGGCCGATCGCGCGGCGCAGGCCATCGAGGGCGATGGCCTCGGCCGGCGGGTTGATCGCCGGCGCGAGGTAGGTCTCGATGCAGTGCGCCACCGCGTCCATGCCGGTGGCGGCGGTCAGCAGCGGAGGCAGCCCGAGCGTGAGCTCGGGGTCGCAGAGTGCCAGGCGCGGCAGCAGATGCGGGCTCAGCAGCCCGAGCTTGCGGCCGTCGCGCATCACGATCACGCTGCCGCGCCCGACCTCGCTGCCGGTGCCGGCCGTGGTCGGGATCGCAACCAGCGGGGCGACCGCGGCGGTGATGCGGGCCACGCCGCCCTCGACCGCGGCGTAGCGCGCGAGGCTGTCAGGGTGCGTGACGATCAGCGCGACCGCCTTCGCGAGGTCGATCGACGAGCCGCCGCCGACCGCGACCAGACCGTCGCAGCCGGCATCCCGCCACGCCTGGGCCGCGATCATCACCGCGTCTTCGGTGGGATTGGCGGGGGTGCCATCCCAGAGGGTGACCGCGAAGCCCTCACCGATGGCATCGAGCACTCGCTGCGCGATGCCCGCGGCGACCACGCCCCGGTCGGTCACCAGCATCGGTCTGGCGATGCCCAGCCGATGCAGTTCGTCGGGCAGCATGCGAAGCACGCCGAAGTCGATCTGGATGGTGGTGAGGTAGGTGATGGTGGCCATCGGCAGGCTTCCGGAAGGGGGAGGCAAGCGGGGATGCCGCCCCGACGTTCAGGGGGTGCGGTCTTCGAGCAGGCGGCGACCGCGCTCGAGATCGGCAGGCGCGCGCGCGGCCAGCCTGCTGCGCCGCTGCACGAGCGCCCAGGCGATGCCGCCGATCGCCAGCAGGGCGAAGGGCGCACCCCACAGCAGCGCGGTGTTGCCCTGAACGGGCGGCTTGTAGAGGACGAAGTCGCCGTAGCGCTCGACCATGTAGTCGCGGATCTGGGTATCGCTGCGCCCGGCGGCGATCTGCTCGTGGACCTGGTTGCGCAGGTCGACCGCGAGCTCGGCGTTGGAGTCGGCCAGCGTCTGGTTCTGGCAGACCAGGCAGCGCAACTCCTCGGACAGAGCCTTGAGCCGCGCCCTGCCTACGGCGTCCAGGGGCGGCAGCTCGACCGTGCTGCGCAGGGGGCCGGCGGCGCTCATGGCGCGTTCAGGCGGGCGACCAGCGGCGCCAGTCGGCCCTCGATGATCTCGGCGGTCAGCGGGCCCACGTGCTTGTCGCGCACGATGCCGGCCTTGTCGATCACGAAGGTTTCGGGCGCACCGTAGACGCCCCAGTCGATCGCTGCCTTGCCCGCGGTGTCCGCAAGGCTGATCGCGTAGGGATTGCCGAGCCGCGCGAGCCATGCCTGCGAGGCTGCGGGTGCGTCCTTCCAGGCCAGCCCGACCACCGGCGCCAGGCCGCGACCGGCCCACTGGTTGAGCAGCGGATGCTCGATCTCGCAGGCCGCGCACCACGAGCCCCAGATATTGAGCAGCCAGACCTTGCCGCGCATCTGCTCGGGCGTCCAGGTGCTGCCTTCGGGGGCACCCAGCACGGCGACCGCCGTCAGGGGCGCGGGCTTGCCGATCAGCGGCGAGGGGACGTTTCGGGGGTCGCGGTCGAGGCCCTTGAGCAGGAACATGCCGATCGCGACGAAGATCGCCAGCGGCAGCAGAAAGCGCAACGCCCTCATGCCGGTCTCGAGGCGCCGTTCGCCGGGGCAGCACGCCGCAGCGCCGCGCGCCGGTAGCGCGCGTCGAGGGCGGCCGCGAAGCCGCCGAGCGCCATCAGCACGCAGCCCAGCCAGATCCAGTTGACGAAGGGCTTGAGGTGGGCACGCACCACCCAGGCGCCGTCTGGCAGGGCATCGCCCATCGAGATGTAGACATCGCGTGCGAGGCTGCGATCAATCGCCGCCTCGGTCATCGGCTGGCGCGAGGCGCGGTAGATGCGCTTCTCGGGCTTGAGCGAGGCCACGGGCCGGCCGTCGCGGGTCAGGCTGAAGTGGCCGCGGATGGCGTCGTAATTGGGACCGACGACGGACTCCAGCCGCTCGAAGCGCAGCGTGTAGTCCCCGAGCGCGAGCTGTTCGCCGGTGGCCAGTCGCTGTTCGCGCTCGCTCTCGTAGCCCTTGACGAGGGTGACCCCGACGACGAAGACCGCGATGCCCAGATGGGCCAGGTGCATGCCCCACTGGCTGCCCGACAGCAGGCCCAGCCGGCGCCACTGCAGCCTGCCGCCGGCACGCGCGGCCTCGAGCAGGCCGGCGGCCACGCTCGCGGCGATCCAGAGCGCGAACAGCAGTCCGAGGCTCACCATCGGCCGGAAGCCGCCCACGGTAAGGGGCAGCAGCAGTGCCGCGAGCACCGCGATCGCGAAGGCCCAGCGCAGTCGGCGGGCGAGATCGGGCACCGCCGTCTGGCGCCAGCGCGCGAAGGGCCCGACGCCAATCAGGAAGAGCGCCGGCGCCATCAGCGGATAGAAGACCGCATCGAAATAGGGCGGCCCGACCGAGATCTTGCCGAGGTCGAGGGTGTCGAGCACCAGCGGATACAGCGTGCCGAGCAGCACGGCGGCGGTGGCGACCACCAGCACCACGTTGTTGGCCAGCAGCATCGATTCGCGCGATACCAGCGCGAAGCCCGGTCCGATCCCGATCGCAGGCGCCCGCCAGGCGAACAGGAGCAGCGAACCGCCGATCACCAGCGCGAGGAAGATGAGGATGAAGACCCCGCGGGTCGGGTCGGTGGCGAAGGCATGCACCGAGGTGAGGACCCCGGAGCGCACGAGGAAGGTGCCGAGCAGCGACAGGCTGAAGGCGAGGATGGCGAGCAGCACTGTCCAGCTACGGAAGGCGCCCCGCTTCTCGGTCACCGCGAGCGAGTGCATCAGCGCGGTACCGACCAGCCACGGCATGAAGGACGCGTTCTCGACCGGATCCCAGAACCACCAGCCGCCCCAGCCGAGTTCGTAGTAGGCCCAGAAGGAGCCCAGGCAGATGCCCAGCGTGAGGAAGCACCATGCCACGGTGGTCCAGGGCCGTGCCCAGCGAGCCCAGGCGGCGTCGAATCGGCCCTCCAGGAGCCCCCCGACCGCGAAGGCGAAGGCCACCGAGAAACCCACGTAGCCCATGTAGAGCAGCGGCGGGTGGAACACCATGCCGGGGTCCTGGAGCAGCGGGTTGAGGTCGCGGCCATCGCGCGGGGCGGGGACCATCCGGTCGAAGGGGTTCGAGGTGAACACCAGAAAGAGCAGCAGGCCGATCGCGATCAGGCCCAGGACCCCGAGCACCCGCGCGCGAAGCGTGGTGGGTAGCGCGCCCGACAGCAGCGCGACCGCCGCGCTCCAGGCCGTGAGCATCAGCAGCCACAGCAGCATCGAGCCTTCGTGCGAGCCCCAGGAGGCCGCGACCCGGTAGGCCGTGGGCAGCGAGAGGTTCGAGTGCTGCGCCACCAGCGCAACGGAGAAGTCGTTGCGCAGGAACAGCGCGACCAGGCAGAAACTCGCGAGCAGCACCAGCGCGAACACCGCCAGGGTGCCCGGCACCGCGACCGCCATCAGCCGGGCCTGACCGCGCATCGCGCCGGCGAGCGCGAACAGGCTCGTGGCGATCAGCAGCGGCAGGGCGAGTGCCAGCGTGAACTGGCCGATCTCGGCGGTCATGGGCGCACGCTCCGACCCGCCTTGTCGACGAACTGCTGCGGGGCGCCCACAGGATGACCGGCGCGCTTGAGCGCTTCGGCCGCCTCGGGCGGCATGTAATTCTCGTCGTGCTTGGCGAGCACTTCGCTCGCCTCGAAGGAGCCGTCGGCGCGAACCTTGCCCTGCGCCACGACGCCGCTTCCTTCCTTGAAGAGGTCCGGCAGGATGCCACGGTAGGCGACCGCGATCGTGCGGGCGTTGTCGGTCACGCGGAACCGGACGGTGGTGCCGTCGCCCTCGCGCTGCACGCTGCCGGGTTCGACCAGGCCGCCGACCCGGAAGGTCCGCTCGCGAGGAGCCTCGCCATTGGCGATCTGGGTCGGCGTGAAGAAGAAGACCAGGTTGCTCTGGAAGGCGTTGAGCACCAGACCGACCGCCAGCGCGAGGGCACCCACGCCGGCAGCGATCCACGCCATCCGCTGGTGGCGGGGCTTCATGGGGCGAGGTCCCGGGCGTGGCGAAGGGCGGCGGCGCGACGGCGGCGCAGCAGCAGCACCTCGAGGACGAGCGCGATGGCGGCGACGCCGTAGGAACCCCAGACGAAGAAGCCGTAGCCGCCCATGTGGAGGAAGTCGATCATGGGTTCTCCCGAAGGGGGCGGCGCTGGCAGGCGATGGCCGTACCCGGCCCCGCGGCGCGCGCAACCCGCGTCATGTGTCGCTCCGCGCGGCCAGTCTTTGCACCCATTCGGTGCCGGCTTCGCGCTCGATCATGATGCTGCGGACGCGATGCAGCGCGGCCGCGATCGTGTAGCTCCAGGCCGCCAGGGCCATCAGAAGCATGCCGGCGAGCATGGTCTGGGCCATGGTGGGAGCCGCGGTGAGCGACACGCTCGCGCCCTGGTGCAGGGTGTTCCACCAGCGCACCGAGAAGTAGATGATCGGCACGTTGATCGCCCCCACCAGGGCAAGCAGCGCGCAGGCGCGATCGGCGCGGCGCGGATCGTCGATGGCCGTGCGCAGCGCCATGAAGCCGAGGTAGAGGAAAAGCAGGATCAGCGTGGAGGTCAGGCGAGCGTCCCAGACCCAGTAGGTGCCCCAGGTGGGCCTTCCCCACAGCGCGCCCGACCACAGCGCGAGAAAGGCGAACAGCGCGCCGGTGGGGGCCAGTGCCTGCGCCATCATCGCCGAGAGGCGGGTGTTCCAGATCAGCGACGCGGCACTCCAGCCCGCCATCACAAGGTAGGTGAACATCGCCATCCAGGCGGCGGGCACGTGCAGGAAGATGATGCGGTAGGCCTCGCCCTGCTGCCAGTCGGTGGGGGCGATGGCGAAGCCGGTGATCAGCCCGGCGGCCGTCAGCAGGGCGGCGACCCAGCCGAAGAGGGTCGCGAGGCGGCCTGCCAGCGGGTAGAAGGCCGCGGGCGAGGCAAACCGGAACCAGGGGGAGGCGGCCTTGCTCATTCGAACGCAATTCTAACCGCGAGCGCCGTGGCGAACGGCCCGAGCACGGCACTCGCGAGGCAGCCCGCGGCGAGCAGCGAAAGGTGAGCCTGGGCGCCGAGGCCGATCGCGACCGCTTCGGCGGCGCCCGCCCCGAAGATCAGCACCGGCACCGCCAGCGGCAGGACCAGCAGGGCGAGCAGGGCGCCGCCGCCGCGGCTGCCGAGCGTCAGCGCGGCGCAGATCGCGCCCAGCCAGGCCAGCGTCGGCGTACCCAGTGCGAGGCCCGCCGCCAGCGCGCCGATGGCATCGCCCGGCATGCCCAGCGCCGCACCGGCAATTGGCGCGAGGAGCACCAGCGGGAGGCTGGTGGCGAACCAGTGTGCGAGCACCTTGCCGGCGACGATCGCGGGCAGGCTTGCCGGGGCGAGGACCAGCTGCTCGAGCGTGCCGTCGGCGTGGTCGAGCGCGAAGAGCCGCGGCAGCGCGAGCAGCGAGGACAGCAGCGCCGCCACCCAGGCGATGCCGGGGGCGATCCGCGCGAGCAGTGCGGGTTCCGGGCTCACGCCAAGAGGAAAGAGCGTGATCACGAGGGCGAAGAAGACCAGCACCAGCGCCACCTCGGCGCGCGAGCGCAACGCGAGCGAGAGGTCGCGGGCGCAGGCCAGACGCAGTGCCTGCAGCGCCGGCAGCCGCGCGGCGTCGCCGACCGCCTGTTTCATGCGCCGTCCCCGGTGCCTGCCGGCAGCTGCAGCCGCCGTCCGGGCATGGCGGCCGGCACCGGCAGATGGGTGGCCACCACGGCACAGCCGCCCGCCGCCAGATGTTCGTCGAGCAGACTCGCGAAGAGCGTCTGCCCCTCGGTGTCGAGCGCGGTGTTCGGTTCGTCGAGCAGCCAGAGCGGCCGCGCATCGAGGGCGAGCCGCGCCAGCGCGATGCGCCGTCGCTGGCCGGCGGAGAGCCGGCCGAAGGGCAGGTGGCGCTGGCGCGCGACGCCGGCACGCTCGAGTGCCGCGTCGACCCGGCGCGCCCGCTCGGCGGCGGGCAGCGCGGGCAGGTCGAAGGCCGCCTGGCTCAGCAGGTTCTCGCGCGCGCCCAGCAGCTCCTTCCAGCCGCTGGCGTGTCCCTGATAGAGCAGTCGGGCATGCCAGTCGGGGTGGTCGGGCCGGACGGGGGCGCCCTGCCATTCGATGCTGCCGGCCTGCGGGCGCAGCAGCCCGGCGAGGATCCGCAGCAGCGTGGACTTGCCGCTGCCATTCGTACCGAGGAGCGCGAGCCACTGCCCCGGGGCGACCGCGAAGTGCAGGTGCTCGAAGAGGGGGCGCATGCCGAGCGTGCAAGCGAGCTCGCGTACCGCCAGCCCGGCGGCCGACGGGTTGACGCTCACGGTACGACCTGATCGATCCGGATGACGATGTCGCGCGCGCCGCTGCGCACGGTCGGGCCGGTACCGAAGAGGTCGCCGCTGGCGCGCGCCGCCTGCCCGCTGCGGCTCAGGCGCGCCTCGACGACGATCGGGCCTGCGGTCCAGGCCGGCGATCCGGCGGTCATCGCGTCGCCATCACCAAGGCTGAAGTCGATGGGAAAGCGCTCGGGCGCGAGTCTGCGTACCGCCAGCGGCATCCGCGATCCGTCGGCCGGCCGGGCGACGATGAACAGCGTGGTGCCTGCTGGCAGACGGTCCGCAAGGGCAGGGTCGATGGCGATGCGCCCGGCCAGGCGGGTGGCGACCGGAGTTTCGGCCGGGGCGGTCGAGGCGCCCGGGGCGGCCGGCGCGGGCGCTGTCGGCGGGTTCGCCGCGCTGCTCGTCCCCGCGCCGCCGCCTGCCCCCGCCGCGCCGCCTGCCCCCGCACCGCTGCCC
>JBIIHU010000058.1:0-16042 GCA_044235405.1 Burkholderiaceae bacterium | reverse complement strand
CGTCGGCCGGCAAGGCGCTGCGCGATCGCCTGCGCGACCGGATCGTCGGGCGAGGGCTGCGCGTCATACCGCTCGTCGCGGTAGCCGGGGTTGCGCTCGAGAACCATCCGCGAGGCGCGGGTCCAGGCTGCGAGACGGAAGGGACCGGTACCCACCGGATGCTCCATGATCCGGTCGCCGTAGGCCTCGACCACCTCGCGGGCGAGAGCGCAGGTCGCGCGGCACTCGGCCAGCGCATGCACCAGCACGAAGTTGGGCTTCACGAGCTTCAGTTCGAACTGGTAGCGGTCGAGCGCGCGCACGCCCTCGACCTCGCGGTCGTAGTCGAATCGGCCGGTCTTCAGCGCCTGCGCCCGCAGCGCCGGCAGATCCGCCAGGTATTCCTCGAAGGTGCCCAGGCTCGGGCTGCGCCAGCGCGGGTCGTAGTGACGCTTGATGCTGTAGACGTAGTCGGCGGCCGTGAGTTCGCGCGGCTTGCCGCCGAAGGCCGGATCATCGGCGAAGAAGATCCCCGGGCGGATGCGCACGCGGATGCTCATGCCATCGGCCGCCACTTCGGGCAGCGCGGCCGCGGTGGCGGGCTTCAGACGCGCCGGGCGCGCGAGGAAATCGTACTGGAGCGGCGAGTCGAAGATGTGCGCGATGACGCTGGCCGAATACAGGTCGCTGACCTGGGCCGGATCGAAGCCGGTTTCGGCCACCGGAAAGGCGTAGCGCAGCACCCGTGCCGGCGCGTCGCCCGCGGCGCCCGCGACGCAGGCAGGGCCGAGCCAGGCAAGCAGCAGGGCGATCGACAGGCGAAGCAGTTTCACGGGCGCGGCGCGGTGGGGAGGGCGGTGCCTTTGGCGGATCGTCACTTCGATTCTATGCTGCGCGGATGGGCCGATTCCTGTTGCGCCGACTCTGGCAGTTCATACCGACCATCGCGGGGGTGATGCTGCTGCTCTTCGTGCTCTTCCACCAGGTCGGCGGCGATCCGGCCGAGCAGCTTGCCGGCCTTGTGGCCGACCCCGCGCGCGTGGCCGAGATCCGGGCCTCGCTCGGCGTCGATCGACCCTGGTGGGAGCAGTTCGGGCTGTTCGCGCGCGAAGTGCTCACCTTCGACTTCGGCCGAAGCTGGGCCACCAACGAGGAAGTGCGCAGCATCTTCGCCACGCGACTGGGGCCCACGCTCACCGTGATGCTGCCGGTGCTGGTGCTCGAGACCGTGCTCGGGGCGCTGCTCGCGCTGCTGGTGGCCTCGGTCCGAGGCTCGCTGACCGACCGGACCATCATGGTGCTGTGCACGGTCGCGATGTCGATCTCCTTTCTCGTCTACATCATCGTGTTCCAGTACCTGTTCGGCTTCCGGCTGGGCTGGTTTCCGGTCCAGGGCTGGAGCGACGATCCGCTGCGCAACCTCGCGGTCTATGCGCCGCTGCCGGTGCTGTGCGCGGTGGCGGTGTCGCTCGCGCCGCAGGTGCGCCTCTACCGATCCTTCCTGCTGGAGGAACTCGAGCACGACTACGTCCGCACCGCGCGCGCCAAGGGACTGTCCGAGCGCGCAGTCATGCTGCGTCACGTGCTGCGCAACGCCGCGATCCCGATCCTCACGAACATCGCGATCCACCTGCCCGGCGTGTTTGTCGGCTCCTTTCTGCTCGAGAAGTTCTTTTCCATTCCGGGGCTCGGTCGCGAGGTGATCGCCGCGGTCGAGCGCAGCGACTTCCCGGTCATCAAGGCCGTCACCATCGGGCTGGTGCTGCTCACGATGCTGATCAATCTGCTGGTCGACGTGCTCTATCGCGTCGCCGATCCGCGCATGGCGCTGCGCGAACCATGACGGCGTGGTCACGTCTGCGCCGCGATCGCGTGGCGATGGTGTCGCTCGCGGTCGTTCTCGCCTACCTGAGCCTGATGGTGGCCACGGCCGCCGGACTGCTCGCGCGCGACTGGGCCCGCGAGGTGGCGATCTCCCATGCGCCGCCTTCCTGGGCGGCCGGTTCGGCCGCTCATGGTGCTCCGGGTGAGGCCGGCGCGACCGATGCCGCCGGCGCCCGCGGGGTTTCGGCGGCCCCCGGCGTGCCGGCGGGCCCCGGGGTCGGCGCCTCGGCCGCCATCGATCCCCCGTCGATCGACATCCGCGACATCGATCCCCTGGCGCCCGACTACGAGGCCTGGGCGCAGCGCGCGGCCGAGCTGCGCACCGCCGAGCCCGAGCGCGCCGCGACGCTGCCGATGGGCGCCGACAAGTGGGGCCGCGATGTGCTCGCCAAGGCGATCAAGGGTACCGAGATCTCGCTGTTCGTGGGGCTGAGCGCGGCGCTGCTCGCCACGCTGATCGGCACCGTGCTGGGCGCGTGCGCGGGCTTTCTCGGCGGCGCCATCGACGATCTGCTCGAATGGTTCTACAGCGTCTTCACGTCGATTCCCGGCATCCTGCTGATTCTCGCCTTCGCGGCCGTGCTGCGCCCCGGGCTGCTGAACATCGTGCTGGTACTCGGCCTTACCGGCTGGACCGGCATCTATCGGCTGGTGCGTGCCGAGTACATGCGCCATGCGGCGATGGAATACGTGAGCGCGGCCGAAGCGGTGGGCGCGAGCGCGCCGGCCCGGATGTTCGTCCACATCCTGCCCAACGTCGCCCACGTGTCGCTCGTGCAGCTTTCGCAGCACGTGGTGTCATTCATCAAGGCCGAGGTGATCCTGTCCTTCCTGGGCTTCGGCGTGCCGCTCGACCAGGTCTCGTGGGGCACGATGCTGGCCGAGGCGCAGTCGGAGCTGATCACCGGCGCGTGGTGGCAGCTGGCGGCCGCCACGGTGAGCATGGCGGTGCTGGTCACCGCCTTCTCGATGCTGACCGACGCGTTGCGCGATGCGCTCGATCCGCGCCTGCACGGGGCCGGCGGTTCGGCCCCTGGCGCCGCTACTTGAGGATTCGGATCAGGTTGTGATGGGCGTCGGTGAAGACCGGCAGCCCCTTGATCTCCTCGATCGGTGTCGCGCCGGCCTTCAGTGGCGCGGCCTCCAGCACCGCGCGATTGCGCGTCACGATCACCTGATCGGTCGAGGAATACCAGTAGCGGTAATCCTTGGCGTTCTCCGGATAGTCGGACACCAGCACGGCCTGCATCCCGAACTCGGCCGCCAGCCGCTTGATGACCGGCGGCAGGTCGACGAAGCGGTTGGTCGCCTGGAAGACGATCACCCCGTCGTCCTTGATATGGCGGACGTACTGAGCCATCGCCTCCCGGGTGATCAGGTGCATCGGGATGGAGTCACCCGAGAACGCGTCGATGCCGAGCACGTCGTAGCGGCGCGGCGCCTCGCGCTCGAGCGAGAGCCTGCCGTCGCCCATCACGACCTCGATCTTCGCGCCGCTGTCGGCCATCAGCGTGAATTCGCGCCGGGCGATGTCGACCACCCGCGGGCTGATCTCGTAGAAGACCATGCCGTCGCCTTGCCGGCCGTAGGCGGCGAGCACCCCGGCACCCAGTCCGATCACACCCACCGAACGCGGCTCCGTGGGCCGGATGGCGTCGAGCGAGGCGAAGACGCGGCCGTAGCCCGAGTTCGGGCTGAAGTAGTCGGCCGGCACGTTGCGGTACTTCTCGCCGAGCAGCTGACCACCGTGCATGATGCCGCCGTGATACATCGTGCGGTAGGGCACGGGCTCGCTGAAGTCGCGGGTGCGCACCACGCCGTAGAAGTCGCGCTCCATCACGCGGATGCCCGAGCTGTAGTCGATCGCACCACGGACCACGAGCACCAGCGAGGCCAGCGTGACCGCCACCGCGGCCAGTCGAAGCGCCCGCTGCAGGTGCACCGCCATCAGCGCGGCGAGCAGCACCAGTGCGATGCCGAGCTCGAAGTAGCCCGGCAGCGTGATCGGCGCCACGATCGCGATCAGCACCGCGCCGATCGCCCCGCCGACCGAGAGCATCAGGTAGAAGCGGGTCAGGTGGGCAGGATCGGGCTTGATCGCGGCGAGCTCGCCGTGGCACACCATGCAGGCCACGAAAAGCCCCGCGAAGTAGAGCGGCGCCGCCACCTTGAGATTGAGCGAGCCGATCGCGAAGGCCATCGCCGGCACCGCGGCCGCCAGCAGCACGAGGAAGACCGGCCGCTGGTACCAGCGCGGGTGATCGAAGCAGAGGATGAAGGTCAGCAGGTAGAGTGCGAGCGGGATGACCCACAGGAAGGGCACGCTCGCGATGTTCTGCGTCACATGGTTCGTGACCGCGAGCAGCATCATCGAGCCCATCGCCGAGAGCGCGAGCCACATCAGCTGTCGACCCACGCCCGGGGCGGCGGGCGGGGCGCCTGCCGCGGCGGCCGCGGTCGTGACGTCGGCGCTCGTCGTGGCACCCGCCTGCGCCGCGGCCTTCACCGACAGCATGCCGGTGGCCCCGCAGATCAGCGCGAACAGCGCGTAGAGCGCCGACCACGCCCAGCCGAGTTCCGGCAGCGAGAGCGCCGGCTCGAACAGCACCGGAAAGCCGAGCAGCGCAAGCATCGAGGCGAAATTGGACAGCGCGAAGAGCCGGTAGGGCACCGCGCTGCGAAAGCGCTGCCAGTACCAGGCCTGCAGCAGCGGCGTGGTCGAGGACAGCAGGAAGTAGGGCAGGCCGATCGTGGCGGTCAGCAGCAGCAGGATGCTCCCGATCGGCTCCGCGTCACCGGTCGGCTTCCAGTGGGCACCCGGCAGGATCGGCAGCAGCGCAAGCGACAGCGCGAGCAGCGCGGCATGCACCATCGCCTGCCGACGAAGCCCCAGGCGGCTGCTGAAGTCGGCGTAGGCGTAGCCCGCCAGCAGGATCGACTGGAAAAAGACCATGCAGGTGGTCCAGACCGCGGCGGAGCCACCGAACCATGGAAGGATCTGCTTGGCGACCACCGGCTGCACCAGGAACAGCAGGAAGGCCGACAGGAAGATGGTTCCCGCGTAGGGCAGGATCGCATTGCGGGGCAGGGCGGCGGGGCTCATTGGGGGGCACGCTCGAGGGTGGGTCGGCGCGTACGGCCGCCGGCGATGGCAAACCCGCAATCATGCCATGTTCGCCTCATGCCGTTGACATTTCCCGTTGAAAGTGCGAGTCTTGAAAGAGCACGCGTTTCAAGCGGTGTTTCTCGGCGGTCTGTCTGGTTCGTCGCCCCCCGCGGGGCGGTTCAAGTCTGGTTCCCCTGGTTGCGTTTCTTGTGCGTCGTCGCTCGGGGCGTTGCGCCCCACCTCTTCAACGCTCGCACAGGAGAACTCCATGAGCACCAAGACAGGCACCGTCAAGTGGTTCAACGAAACCAAGGGCTTCGGCTTCATCGCCCCCGACGACGGCTCCGAAGACCTCTTCGCGCATTTCAGTGAAATCCAGGGTCAGGGCTTCAAGACCCTCGCTGAAAAGCAGCGCGTGCAGTTCGAAGTCACCCAGGGCCGCAAGGGCCTGCAGGCCAGCCGGATCCGCGCGATCTGAGGCCGCGGGCCGGCGACTCGCCCGCGGCACCTGTCGCGGGCGGCCGGCCCCACCGAGAGAACATGGCCAAAGAAGATCTCATCGAAGTCGAAGGTGTCGTCGCTGAAGTCCTGCCCGACACCCGTTACCGGGTCACCCTGGACAACGGCGCCACCGTCAACGCGTACGTGTCCGGCAAGATGAAGAAGCATCGCATCCGCATCCTTGCGGGCGATCGGGTCACACTCGAGATTTCGGTCTACGACATCACCAAGGGTCGTATCCGTTTCCGCCACAAGGACACCGATGCCATGCCGGCCGGTGGTCCGCCGCGCCGAACCTACCGCCCGGGTCGCTGAATCCGCACGGTTTCGCGTGCGGCCGCGCCCCCGAGGCGGCCGCCTCCGCTTTTCCTGCCCTCGCCGGCGTCACCGGCCGGCCCACCACCATGACCGACTTCAACCACGCTCTGGGTCTGCGCTACGGCGTACCCGTGGCCGGCTCGTCCTTCGCCGACGCCACCCCCGACGCGCTGATCGCCTCGCTGCTCGGGCACCGCACCGTCCGGGCCTATCTCCCCGACCCCGTGACCGACGCTCAGCTTCACGCGCTGGTGGCCGCCGCCCAGTCGGCTGCCACATCGTCCAACCTGCAGGCCTGGAGCGTGGTCGCGGTTCGTGATCCTGCCCGCAAGGCCCGACTGGCCGAGCTCGCGGCCGGTCAGGCGCACATTCGCGAGTGCCCGCTGCTGCTGCTCTGGATCGCCGACCTCTCCCGGCTCGACAGGGTGGGCGAGCAAGTCGGTGTGGCGGCGGGCGCCAACCACTACCTCGAGATGTTCCTGGTCGCCGTGATCGACGCCGCGCTCGCGGCCCAGAACGCCGTGGCCGCTGCCGAGGCGCTGGGCCTGGGCACCTGCTATCTGGGCGCGATGCGCAATCACCCCGAGGCGGTCGCGCGCGAACTCGCGCTGCCGCCGCAGGCCTTCGTCACCTTCGGGCTGTGCGTGGGCCACGAAGACCCGTCGCGGCGCGCCGCGGTCAAGCCGCGCCTCGATCCCTCGATCATCCTGCACCACGAGCAGTATCGGGCCGGCGGCCCGACCGAGCAGGCGCGTCTTGCCGATTACGACGGCGTGATGCGTGGCTTCCAGGCTTCGCAGGGCATGCCCGCCGCCGACTGGACCCGCCAGTCGGCCACCCGCGTGCGCGGACCGGAAAGCCTCTCCGGGCGCGATCGCCTTCGCGCGGCTCTGGCAGCATTGGGTTTTCCGCTCGACTGATCCGCTGAGGCGGCCCGCAGGGCTGCGCCGGCCGGATCCGGTCGCCCGCAGTCCCTCGCCCAGGAGCCCCGCCCATGTCCGACGCCGCGCCCGCCTTCCAGGCGGTTTCGCTCACGATCGCCGACGGTATCGCCCAGCTCACGCTGAACCGACCGGCTTCGCTGAATGCGCTCAATACCGAGATGTTCCACGAGATCCCCCAGGCCGTGGAACAGGCCGCGCTCGCCGGAGCCCGCGCGCTGCTGATCACCGGCGCCGGTCGAGGCTTCTGCTCGGGAGCCGATCTCGTCGGCCGCAGCTTCGCCACGCCGACCGGCGAGGGCCAGCGCATCGCCGCCAACCGGGCGGGCTTCGAAAAGGTGATCACGCTCGTGCGAGCGATCAACGAGGCGCCGATGCCGGTGGTGTGCGCCATCAATGGCGTGGCCGCCGGCGGCGGTGTCGGCATTGCGCTGGCGGGCGACGTGATTCTGATGGCCGAAAGCGCCCGCTTCGTGCTCACCTTCGTGCCCAAGCTCGGGCTCGTACCCGATGTGGCCGCCACCTGGCTGATGAGCCGTATGGCCGGCCGTGCCCGGGTCATGGCGGCCAGCCTGCTCGGCGAGCCGATCTCCTCGCGTCAGGCCGAGAGCTGGGGTCTGGTCGCGAAGGTGATCCCGGATGCCGAACTGCAGGCTGAAGCGATGGCGATCTGCCGTCGGCTTGCCGACGGGCCGCAGGCCGCGGTCGCGAGCACCCGCCGCCTGGTCGATGCCGCGCCCGAGATGCCGCTCGGTTCCCATATCCTGCTCGAGCGCGACATGCAGGCGCCGCTGATCGGTTCGGCCGAGCACAAGGAGGGCATCGCTGCCTTCCGCGAGAAGCGGCCCGCCCGCTTCGCCGGCGGCTGAACGGCACGGCCGCGCCGCCGATGCGGCGCGGCTGTCACAGCCATGTCATGGTCGCGGTCGAGGCGGCCGCGCACAAGTCCACCCCGGGCTGCGCGATGTCATCGACCTGTCATCTGATCGGGGCACGATCGGGACTTCTTCGATCACCTCCGACAGGTCCTCGATCATGAAGCGTTTCACCAGGATTCTCGCCGCAGCGGTCACCGCGCTGGGTTGCAGTCTCGCCTCCGCCCAGATCACCGGCGCTGGCGCCACCTTTCCCGCGCCCATCTACGCGAAGTGGGCCGAGGCCTACAAGACGGCCACCGGCGTCAGCCTGAACTACCAGGCCATCGGCTCGGGCGGCGGTGTCAAGCAGATCCTCGCCAGGACGGTCGACTTCGGCGCCTCGGACGACCCGATGAGCGGGGACGATCTCGCCAAGCACGGGCTCGTGCAGTTTCCGGCGGTCATTGGCGGCGTGGTGCCGGTGGTCAATCTGCAAGGCGTCAAACCGGGCGAGATGAAGCTCAACGGCGCTGTGCTTGCCGACATCTTCCGCGGCCAGATCAAGGCCTGGAACGATGCCGCCATCGTGCAGCTGAATCCTGGCGTGAAGCTGCCCGCCACCGCGATCACGCTGGTCTATCGCTCCGATTCCTCCGGCACGACCTTCGCGTTTACCGACTACCTCGCCCAGGTGTCGCCCGCCTTCCGGTCCGCACCGGGATTCGGCAAGACCGTCAACTGGCCTGCCGGTGTCGGCGGTCGCGGCAACGCGGGCGTGGCCGCCAACGTGTCGAAGATCGACGGGTCGATCGGCTACGTCGAGTACGCCTACGCCAAGCAGAACAAGATGATCCACGCCGCGATGATCAATCGCGATGGCGCGGTCGTGCAGCCCGACGATCTCACCTTCGCCGCCGCGGCCGCCCGCGCCGACTGGAAGTCGGTGCCGGGCTTCGGCGTGAATCTCAACAACCAGCCCGGCGCGCAGGCCTGGCCGATCACCTCGGCGAGCTTCATCATGATGTATCGTGCCGCCGCGGACGCAAAGCGTTCGGCCGAGGCGCTGAAGTTCTTCAAGTGGTCGCTCGAGAATGGCCAGAAGCTGGCGGTCGACCTCGATTACGTCCCGCTGCCGCCCGATGTCGTGAAGCAGGTCAAGGCTTCCTGGAACGAGATCCGCGACGCCGCCGGCAAGCCGGTCCTCTGATCCCGTTAACGCAAGCCCAGTCTGTCGGTCGCGGCGAGCCTCGCAACGGGCTCGTCGCGTCCGCGCTTCGTCGTGGCAGGCCATGAGCGGCAACCAGAAAACGCTTGATTCGTACCTGGAGAGTCCAGTGGACGCTTCCGCCACGACAACGACCAGCGAACAGCAGCGGCAACTCGCCAGACGGGTGGCACGCTTCGCGCAGCAGGACAGCGCCTTTCGCTGGGTAACTTTTTCCTTTGCGCTGCTGGTGCTGCTCGCGATGGCGGGCATTCTGGTTTCGCTGCTGCGCGAGGCGTGGCCGGCGCTGCGCGAATGGGGGCCGGCCTTCCTGATCGGCACCACGTGGAGCCCGACCGACGACGTCTACGGCGCCGTCATCGCCATCTACGGCACGCTCGCCACCTCGGCGATCGCGCTGCTTTTTGCCGTTCCGATCAGTTTCGGCATCGCGATGTTCCTCACCGAGAGTTGCCCGGTGCCGTTGCGCCGGCCGCTGGGTACCGCGATCGAGCTGCTCGCCGGCATTCCCTCGATCATCTACGGTATCTGGGGCCTGTTCGTGCTGGCGCCGATCCTCCAGAAGTACATCCAGCCGCTGCTGGTGGCCACCGGGCTGCCCTTCTTCGCGGGGCCGCCGCTGGGCATCGGCATCTTCACCGCCGGGCTGGTGCTTGCACTGATGGTGATTCCGTTCACCGCATCGGTGATGCGCGATGTCTTCGAGACCGTGCCGCCGGTGCTCAAGGAATCCGCTTACGGCATCGGCTGCACCACCTGGGAGGTGGTGCGTCATATCGTCCTGCCTTACACGCGGATCGGCGTCATCGGCGGCATCATGCTCGGCCTTGGTCGGGCGCTCGGCGAAACCATGGCGGTCACCTTCGTGATCGGCAATGCGAATCGGCTTGCGTCGAGCCTGTTCGCGCCTGGCAATTCCATCGCCTCCACGCTCGCCAACGAATTCGCCGAGGCATCGCCCGACAAGCACATTCCGGCGCTGTTCGCGCTCGGCCTGATCCTCTTCGTGATCACCTTCGTCGTGCTCGCGCTGGCCAAGTGGCTGACGCGCCCGCGCGAGGGTGCCCGCTGAAAGCCGCGCGCCCATGGACAACACCCTTTACCGCCGTCGCCTCACCACCAACTTCGTCGGCATCACGCTGTCGACGCTGTCGATGGTCGCAGGCCTGATCGGTCTGCTCTGGATCCTCTGGACCCTTTTCTACAACGGACTCTCGGCGCTCGGGCCCGACTTCTTTCTCAACAGCACCCCCGCGCCGGGTACGCCTGGCGGCGGGCTTGCCAATGCGATCGTCGGCAGCCTGATGATGGTGGGTTTCGCCACGCTCGTTTCCACGCCGCTGGGCATTCTCGCGGGCATCTACCTCGCCGAGTTCGGCAAGCAGTCGCGATTCGCGTCGGCCACCCGCTTCGTCGTCGACGTGATGCTGTCGGCGCCATCGATCGTCATCGGCCTGTTCGTTTACGCGATCGCCGTGGCCACCGTCAAGCACTTCTCGGGGTGGGCAGGCACGCTCGCGCTGTCGCTGATCGCGGTCCCGGTGGTGGTTCGCACCACCGAGAACATGCTCAATCTGGTGCCCGGCAGCCTGCGCGAGGCAGCCTTCGCGCTCGGTGCGCCGCGCTGGAAGGTCAGCCTTGCGGTCACGCTGCGCGCGGTGCGCGGTGGCGTCATCACGGGCGTGCTGCTTGCGCTCGCGCGGATGATTGGCGAGACCGCGCCGCTGCTCTTCACCGCGCTGAACAACCAGTTCTTCAGCCTCGACATGGGCCAGCCGATGGCCAACCTGCCGGTGGTGATCTACAACTTCGCGATGAGTCCCTACGAGGACTGGCAGCGGCTCGCGTGGGGCGGCGCCGCGCTGATCGCGCTGATCGTTTTGGCGATCAACATCACGGCGCGCGTGGCCTTTCGTGATCGCGTGGGCAGCTGACAGGGTGTGAACCAACCCCCTGCGCCCGCTCGCCACACCCAGCGCCCCTGCAAACGGAATCCCCCAGGAAAGCCGACATGAACGATGTCCAGGAAAAGGCCCGCGAGAGCTACCAGCCCCCGGCGATCGCCGACAGCGTGATCCAGGTGCGCGACCTCGACTTCTACTACGGCAAGTTCCAGGGCTTGCGCAAGGTCAATCTCGATGTGGCGCGGCGCAAGGTGACCGCGTTCATCGGTCCCTCCGGCTGCGGCAAGTCGACGCTGCTGCGCACGCTGAACCGGATGTTCGACCTCTATCCCGGTCAGCGCGCCGAGGGCAGCATCGTCTTCAACGGCAGGAATATCCTGGACAAGGGTCAGGACGTGAATCTGCTGCGTGCCAAGGTGGGCATGGTCTTCCAGAAGCCCACGCCATTTCCGATGACGATCTACGAGAACATCGCCTTCGGCGTGCGCCTGTACGAAAAGATGTCGCAGGCCGACATGGACGTGCGCGTCGAGTGGGCGCTTCGCAAGGCGGCGCTCTGGGAGGAGGTCAAGGACAAGCTTTCGCAGAACGGTTTGTCGCTTTCCGGCGGACAGCAGCAGCGCCTTTGCATCGCGCGTACCGTCGCCGTCAAGCCCGACGTGCTGCTGCTCGACGAGCCGACCAGCGCCCTCGATCCGATATCGACCGCCAAGGTCGAGGAACTGGTCAACGAGCTCAAGGTCGACTACTCGATCGCGATCGTCACGCACAACATGCAGCAGGCGGCGCGGATTTCCGACTACACCGCCTACATGTATCTTGGCGAACTCGTGGAATTCGGCGAAACCAACCGACTCTTCATCAAGCCCTCGAAAAAGGCCACCGAGGATTACATCACCGGCCGCTTCGGCTGAAGGAAATCGGATGCCCACCGAACACACCTACAAGGCCTTCGACACCGACATCGACTCCCTGCGCAGCTCGGTGACCACGATGGGCGGACTGGTCGAGCGCCAGTTCGTCCGCGCCATCGACTCGGTGCGCCATGCCGACCTTCGCCGCGTGATGGAAGTGCTCGCCGACGAGGTCGAGGTCAACCGCATGCATGTCGAGACCGACCTGCGCTGCAACCAGGTCATCGCGCGCCGCCAGCCGATCGCGGTCGACCTGCGCGAGACGATCGCGGTCCTGCACAGCATCAACGACCTCGAGCGCATCGGCGACGAAGCCAAGAAGATCGCGCTGAAGGCCAAGGACTTCAACGGCAGGGCCCTGCCGATCGACCTCGATCGCATCCAGCAGATGGCCGACCTGGTGGTGGCGATGCTCGCGCAGGCAATCGATGCCTTCGTGCGTCACGACACCTCGGTGTCGCCGGTGCTGATCGAGCGCGACCGCGATGTCGATCAGTTGCGCGACGGCCTGATCGGGGAGCTGATTGCCCGCATGCAGGCCGATCCCCATTGCGTCACCGACGCGCTGGCGCTGGTGTTCATCGTGCAGTCGATGGAGCGGGTGGGCGACCACGCGAAGAACATCGCCGAGTACGTCGTTCAGATCGTCGAGGGCATCGACCCGCGTCACGGTCTTGCAGCGGCAGCGCGCGCGACCCGCTAAGCTTGGCGTAACCGGGGATGCGCATCATGCGAACTCCCGTGTTGCATCCTGCTTCCGGAGTCCGCCGATGCGTCGCCGTTCTGGCCTCTCTCTGCTGATCGGCCTGCCCCTGGCAGGCGCTTTCCCGCTGCTTGCGCGTCGCGCCGGCGCCCAGCCGTCCGCGGCGGCTCCAGCGGCTCCAGCAGCTCCGGTGGCCACGCCACTGCGTCTCACCGAAGCGCAGTGGCGCGCACGTCTCACGCCGGAGCAGTTTCGCGTGCTGCGTGAGGAAGGTACCGAGCGACCCTTCACCAGCCCGCTGAACGACGAGAAGCGCAGCGGCCGCTACCACTGCGTCGGCTGCGATGCGCCGCTCTTCTCGTCGGCTGCCAAGTACGACAGCGGCACCGGCTGGCCGAGCTTCCACACCGCGCTTCCCGGCGTGTTCGGCACGAAGCGCGATTTCAAGCTGCTCGTGCCTCGCGTCGAGTACCACTGCGTTCGCTGCGGCGGTCACCATGGTCATGTCTTCGACGACGGCCCCCCGCCCACGGGCAAGCGCTACTGCAACAACGGCGTGGCGCTGCGATTCGTCGAGGGCGCGGCATGAGCCCCGCGCGCTGGCTGCGCGGCCTGCTGCTGGTCGTGTTGGCTGCATCGACCCCGGGCCTCGGCGCGTGGGCGCAGCCGGCCGCCGTCGTGCAGAAGGCGATCTTCGCGGGCGGCTGTTTCTGGTGCGTGGAGGCCGACTTCGACAAGGTGCCTGGCGTGCTCGCGACGGTGTCGGGCTACATCGGCGGCACCGTCGCCAATCCCACCTACGAGCAGGTCAGCCGCAACCGGACCGGGCACGCCGAGGCGGTCGAGATCAGCTTCGATCCGGCGCAGGTGAGCTACGCGCAGCTGCTCGAGTATTTCTGGCGCACCATCGATCCCACGGTGCGCGATCGCCAGTTCTGCGATGTCGGCTCGCCCTATCGCACCGCGATCTTCACCGTCGGCGAGGAGCAGCAGCGCCTTGCGCGCGCCTCGCTCGCGGCGCTGCAGAAGTCGCGGCCCTTCCGCGATCCGATCGTCACGCAGGTGCTGCCCGCGACCATGTTCTATCCGGCCGAGGACTACCATCAGGACTACTATCGTCGCAATCCGGTGCGCTACGAGTACTACCGGACGGCCTGCGGGCGCGATGCGCGCCTGCGCCAGCTGTGGGGTGCGGAGGCAGGCAAATGGCCGGTGAAGTGAGCGGTACGCGCGGCCCGCTGCCGCGTCCGTCGCCGGTGGAGCCGCCGGCGCCCGACAGTCTGCTGCTGGTCCTGAGCAACGCGCCCGACGAAGACTGCGCGCAGCGCATCGCCGAAACCCTGGTCCACGAAGGGCTTGCCGCCTGCGTCAGCATCACGGCGCCGATCCAGTCGATCTACCGCTGGCAGGGCTCGATCGAGCGGGCTCGGGAGTTCGGCCTGATGATCAAGACCTCGGCATCGCGATTCGCCGAGATGGCCGCGCGCCTGCAGGCGCTGCACCCGCACGAGGTGCCCGAGATCCTGGCGCTGCGTCCGCCGATGGTGCTGCCGGCCTACGCGGCGTGGGCGATCGCCGAGACCCGCAAGCCGCTGGCTAGCGGCTGACTGCCGGTACCCTGCAACAAGCCCGGCGTTCAGCCCTTTGGACTGCCGGTGCCCCTCAGACGAAGCCTGCGTTCAGCCATTCGGCCACGATCGCCGGCTTGTCGCCGCCCTCGATCTCGATCGTGACATCCCAGGTGGCGTTCCACCGGTCGGCCTTGCACTCGAAGTCCTTCAGGCGGAAGCGGCCGCGCACCTGCGAGCCAGCCCGAACCGGCGCCACGAAGCGCAACCGGTTGAATCCGTAGTTGACACCCGACTTCGTGCCCTCGATCGCGGGGCAGACCTGGTAGCCCATCTGGGCGAGCAGCGACAGCGTCAGGAAGCCATGGGCAATGGTGCCGCCATACGGTGTTTCGCGGGCTGCCCGCTCGGGGTCGGTATGGATGAAGTAGCGATCGTCGGTGAGGTCGGCGAAGGCGCTGATGCGTGGCTGGTCGAGCCGCATCCAGTCCGAGCTGCCGAAGTCGGTACCGATGCGCGCGCGCATCTCGTCGATCGTCGCGCGCGAGCGGGTGTTCACGCCGTCCATGGCTTTCTCCGGTCGGGTTGGGGTTGCGCCTGCGGCGCGCCTTGGTGACCTATCCTGGGGCCGATGGTAGCCGTCGCGCCGGGCCGGCGCTCAGGGCGCCGTTTCACCGCCGCAGCCCACGGACAGCCGATGCGCGGCAGCGGCCCGTGCGATCGCTTCCCGGCGGGCCGGCGCAAGCCGCTGCAGGTTGCGCAGCTGCATCGTCATCCTCGGGTTCGCCGCCAGCAGGCTTTCGTGACGCGCCAGGAAGTCCCAGTAGAGCGTCGTGAACGGGCAGGCGCGTTCGCCGAGCGCCTCGCCAGGCTGGTAGCGGCAGCCCCTGCAGTGGTTGCTCATCCGCTCGATGTAGCGACCGGTGGCCACATAGGGCTTGCTCGCCATCAGACCACCGTCGGCATACTGGCTCATGCCCAGCGTGTTGGGCAGCTCGACCCACTCCACCGCATCGACATACACCGCCAGGTACCAGGCGTGCACGTCGGACGGGCGCACCCCGAGCAGCAGCGCGTACAGGCCGGTGACCATCAGGCGCTGGATGTGGTGCGCATAGCCCAGCCGCAGGGTCTGGCCGATCGCATCGCTCAGGCAGGCCATGTCGGTCGCGCCGCTCCAGTAGAAGGCGGGCAACGACGCCTGCGCATCGAGCGCATTGAGCTGCGCGTAGGCCGGCATCCGCGTCCAGTAGATGCCGCGGACGTATTCGCGCCACCCGAGGATCTGTCGCACGAAGCCCTCGACCGCCGGCAGCGGAGCGTCGCCGGCGCGCCATGCCGCGACCGCCGCGTCGATCGCCTCGCGTGGATCGAGCAGTTTCAGGTTCATCGCGGCGGCGATGTGGGCATGGTAGAGCCACGGCTCGCCCGCCCACATCGCATCCTGCCAGCGCCCGAAAAAGGGCAGCCTTTCACGCGTGAAGCGGGCGAGTGACTCGCGAGCCTGCGCCTGGGTGACCGGCCATGCGAAGTCGGCGAGATCGCCCGGATGGCCAGCGAAACGCGCGTTCACCAGGGCGATCACGGCGCACGTGATCGCATCCGGCTCGAAGCGCGCGGGCGGCGGTACCCGGCCCGGGCCCTCGCGCCCGAAGGACTCCCGGTTCTCGGCATCGAAGTTCCATTGCCCGCCCGCCGGCTCGTCGCCGTCCATCAGGATGCCGGTGCGCCGGCGCAGCATCCGGTACCAGTGCTCCAGGCGCAGCTGTCGGCGTCCGCGCGCGTGCTCGGCGAAGTCCCTGACGGAGCTGAGGAAGTGACGATCCTCGCGGATCTCGAGCGGCAGACCGAGTTCGCGGGCGCAGCCGCGTAGCGACTCGAGCACACGCCAGTCGCCGGGCGCCGTGATGCGCAGGCCACGTACCTGCAGCCTGGCCGCCGCGCGTGCCACCTCGCCCGCGAGCGTGCCGCTGTTGCCCTCGTCATCGAGGTGAACGTAGCGGAGCGCACGACCCGCCTCGCGCAGCGCGAGGGCGAAATGCCGCATGGCCGAAAGAAACAGCGCAATCCGGATCTTCGATGAGCTTACATGCGTCGATTCTTCGGCAACTTCGGCCATCAGGACGCAATCCTGCTGGTTGT
>JBIIHU010000057.1:0-16152 GCA_044235405.1 Burkholderiaceae bacterium | reverse complement strand
AGCGGGCGCCAATCAATGTCGTTGCGCTGATCGGCGAGCGGGGTCGCGAGGTGCGGGAGTTCATCGACGAGTGCCTCAGTCCGGAAGCCCGGGCCCGCACCGTGCTGGTCGTGGCCACCTCCGACCGCCCCGCGATGGAGCGCGCTCGGGCGGCACACGTGGCCACCGCGATCGCCGAAGGCTTTCGCGCGATGGGGGCCGACGTGCTGCTGATGATGGACTCGGTGACCCGGTTCGCGCGGGCGCTGCGCGAGATCGGCCTGGCAGCCGGCGAGCCCGCCGTGCGAAGGGGTTTTCCGCCTTCGGTCTTCGCGGAGCTTCCGCGCCTGTTCGAGCGTGCGGGCAACGATGACCGTGGGTCGATCACCGGCTTCTACTCGGTGCTGCTGGAGGACGAAGACACCGCCGATCCGATCGGCGAGGAAGTTCGCTCGATTCTCGATGGTCACATTGTGCTGTCGCGCAAGTTCGCGCAGCAGTTCCGCTACCCGGCGATCGATGTGCTCGACAGCCTGAGCCGGGTCTTCAACCGGGTGACGCAGCCTGCGCATCAGATGGCGGCATCGGTAATCCGGCAGCTGATGGCCCGCCACGCCGAGATCGAGTTCATGGTTCAGGTCGGCGAGTACAAGAAGGGGACCGATCCGGTCTCGGATGCTGCGATCGAGCGGCAGCCCCTGATCCGGGCGCTGCTCGGTCAGAAGCCCGAGGAGTCGGTTTCCTTTGAACAGACGCTCGCGTCGATGGGGCAGGTGATCTCGTGATCGATCCGGATCTCGATCAGGTGCGTCAGCTGCTGCGTCTTCGCCGCATGCGCCTCGATGCCAGCGAGCGCGCGATGCGGGAGGCACGCGAGACGCTGGCGAAGGCGGAATCGACGCTCGCCGAGGGCCAGGACATGCAGCGGCGCTGGGACGCGGCCGCAGCCGATTTCGAGGCCTGGGTGGAGGGCGCGCGCGAGCGCATGCACAGGCTGCTGCCGACGATCGAGGCGAGACGTGCGGAATTCGTGCGGGGCGCGCGCGAGGCGGCCGAGTACATCGCGTGGTGGCGGGACAAGACCGATGCGGCGCGCGCGGCACTGGCCGAGGCGCAGGCGCTGTGGGCCAGGGATCACGCGCGCCACGAGGCGCTGCAGGCGCGGCTCGGGGAGCTGCGACGGCGACAGCTGGTGCTCGAGACCGAGGCGCTCGGCGAGGAGCAGGCCGACACGCTGGCGGCGCTGCATCGCGCAAGGAGGCAACGATGAGTGCAATCACCGAGCTTGCGGGGTCGGGCAGGACGGCTTCGCGCGATGCCGCTGTCCCCGGTGCGGCCGAGCGCGAGCGATTCGCGCGGGCGCTCGAGGAGTCCTTGCCACAGTTGCGGCCGCAACCGGCGACGCCAACCGAAGCACAGTCGCCGTCGACACCCTCGACCCGGGATGTCGGGCATCCGGGTGACGCGGGACCGCCGGCGGAAGTCCTCACCGATGGCGACGGCGGCACCGACGTCGCCAGCCCTGCTGCCACCGGATCCGGCGCTCGGGGCACCGCGACTGCCGGCGCCGACGAGGAGCCGACCGATTCGCCGATCGAAAGCGCGGACCGGTGCGATGACGCGACCGGCGCGGAGCTCGCGCAGGGCTGCGCGCCGGTAGCAGGCGCCGCGATGCCGGGGCCTGTTGACGCGCGGATGGCAGGCGGTGGCGCGATTGCCAATGCCGCGGGCCTGCCCGATACGGTTGGCGGGGTGAATGCTGCCGCGAACCCCACAGGCGTCGAGCTTCAGGTGCCGGTCTCCGAGGGACCGCCTGAGGGGGCGGTGCGTCCCTCGAGCCCCGGGGCTGTCGGGAGCGTCGACGCGAAGACCTTTGCCGATCTCGTCGAGCTTGCGCGTGCGGCGCAGCGCGCATCCGGCGAGCTCCCGGCGTCCGTCGATGCCGCGGCGGCAGCGATGGGCGTGGCTCGCGCCGACGCGCGACTGTCTTTCGAGGGCGGCATGCCTGCCGCCCCGTCGTCGACCCCCGCCGATGCGGTACGACTTGCGCAATGGCTGCTGCAGCACAATCCGCTCGTCGCGACCGGCGCGGAAGCGGTGCGCATGAGCTTTCCCGAGGGCAGCGGCCCGATCGAGCAGATCGTGTTCAGTCGCGACGCAGGCGCGCTGAGCGTGCTGGTGAGTTCGTCCGCAGGTGCGCGCGATCTGGTTCAGCGCAGTCTTGGCGACCTCGAGCGGCGACTGCGCGAGCGTGGGCTGGCCGTGTCGGGCGTGCGGATGGCCGAGTCGCCAGGCCCGGGCGATTCGGCACCCGCCCACGGGGGCGCGTCGGGCGGCGCGGGTTGAGCCCGGGCCGGCGGCTTGTCGCTGCCGGCGCTTGTGCACGCCGGGGACTCTAGGGCCTCGCTCAGCGCGGCTGCCAGGCAGGGGCGCCGAAGCGCAGCCCGGTATCGGCGGGGGCCGCGATCGACTGACTGGCGATCCGAGCCGGCGTTTCGCCGGCGCGCCAGCGTTTCGCGACCGACTCGATCAGGGCTCGGGTGGACCGGCTGAACGCACCTTCGAGGGGGTTGCCAGCCACCGCGGCGAGGGCTTCGATGTACAGGCGGCTTGCCCTCGGCGATGCATTGACGAGTTCGATAAGCCGCTGCAGGCAGAAGGCGAAATCGGCGCGCGGCAGGCTTTCGGCTGGGCCGGTCTGCGCCTGCCATGCGCATAGGAACTCGATGGGTCCCACCCGTCGAAGCGCGCCGGCGCTGCTCGACCCGCCCCAGGCGGGCAGGCGTCCCGCGGGAAGGCGTCCGGTACCAAGCGCCTCGGCGAGGGTGCTCGCCACGATGGCGCGAGCAGGCTGGTCGCCGAACTGCTGCACGGCACACAGCAGCTGCACGAAGGACGGGTAGTGGTCGTCACTGAAACGGGCGAGCACGCGCTCCAGAAGGCGAACGCGCGCGTCGTCGTCGGGCTGTGCGGCGAGCGCGGTGACCAGCCTTTGGCCTGCGCCTTCCCAGTCGGGATGCGATCGCAGGCTCAGGCCACTGGCGGGCGAGGGGATCAGCGGGTCGGCTCCAGGATCAGATCGACAATGGTCTGGGCGATCGCCCTGTGTTCAGCCGGGTTTCCGCTGAAGCGGGCGTCGCCGCTTATTGTGGCGAGTCCGGGGCGTGCTGCCCAGCCGTCGAAGCGCAGCGCCGAGGAGGCGGACGCCGACGCGGGTTCGGGGCTCAAAAGGCCAGGCAGCGAGATCCCGGCAGGGAAGGCGGCCTTCAGGCCATCGAGGGCGCTCATGATGCGGATCTCTTCGAACGGATGACCCAGTGTAATGGGCCGCGCCGCAGCCGCCCACTGGGGGCGACCCTAGCGCTGCGCGGCCAGGTCAGCGGTGCGGTGTCCGATCGCAGCCTCAGCGAACGAGGCTCGACTGCAGTATCTTCAGGATGCCCGGCACGCGCTGCGTGAACTCCTGCACCAGCATGTCGATGATCGAGCCGAGCAGCATCATGACGAGCACGGTGGTGACCAGCGCCTTGACCGGCGGCGAGATCGTCAGCAGGTTGACGCTCGGCGCGTAGCGGTTGACCAGCCCCAGGGCGGCATCGATCACGTAGTGCACGAGCAGCACCGGGGCTGCGATCAGCAGCATCAGCAGCATCATCCGGCCAAGCGCGGCCTCGAAGGTGGCCGATGCCTCCGGGCGAAGTTCGGGCATCGCGGCGGCAACCGGCCAGACCGCGTAACTTTCGAGCAGCACCCCGACCAGGGCCATGAAGCCGCCCGAGGCCATGAACACGAAGGTGCCGAGTCGGGCCAGGAAGAGGCCGGTGTTCGAGGTCTGCTGACCGTTGAGGGGATCGACCATGCCGCCCAGCGAGGTACCCGCCTTGGCGTCGATGATCTGGCCGGCCGATTCGACCGCCCACAGCAGCGAACTCGCGAAGATTCCGATCGCGATGCCGATGAACGCCTCCTTGGCGAACAGCACGAGCCAGCGCGCGGCATCCATCGACATCGGGCTGGCTGCGGGCTGTAGCGCGAGTGTGATCGTCGCGATGCCGATGAACAGGCTGTTGCGCACCAGCGGTGGCATCGCCTCCTGCGTGAACATCGGCAGCAGCAGGAAGGCGACCGCGAGGCGCACCGTGGACAGGCCCAGCAGCAGGGCCATGTCCCCGTACTGGGCCAGGGAGCCGGGCATGGTGGCCGTGCGGGTCAGCGTCGCACCATCGCCGGGAACTCGGCGAAGATGCGATCGCCGAAGGCCTGCAGCGTGCTGCCGAGGAAGGCGCCAGTGGCGAACAGCGTGGCGACGATCGCCACGAACTTGATCGTGTACTGCAGCGTCTGCTCCTGCAGCTGGGTAGCCGCCTGTACGATCGCCACGACCAGACCGACCACCGAGGCGACGATGATCGGCGGGCCCGACAGCTGCAGCACCAGCCACAGGGCTTCGTAGGTGATCCGGATCGCTTCGGTCTGCTGCATCGCGGGCCGGTGCCTCAGTGGTAGGAGAGCACGAGACCGTGCGAGAGCTTCACCCAGCCGTCGATCAGCACGAACAGCAGCAGCTTGAAGGGCAGCGCAACCGTCACCGGTGAGAGCATCATCATGCCCATCGCAAGCAGGATGTTGCTGATCACGAGATCGATGACCAGGAAGGGAAGGAAGATCAGGAACCCGATCTGGAAGGCCGACACGAGTTCGCTGACCGTGAACGCGGGAATCACGACGATGAAGTCGTTCTCGCCAATCTGGTCGGCGCGCTGCTCGCCGACCATCCGCTGCGCGGTCTTCTGAAAGAAGGCCCGCTCGCGAGGCGCACTGTGCTTGATCAGGAAGTTTCGCAACGGTTCCTTGACCGCGTCGATCGCCCCGAGGATGCGGTCGGTGTCCTTGGTCGCCGACGCCGTGGTCTGGCCTGTCGACTTCCAGCGGTCCGCGATGTCGAGCCCCACCGGGTACATCACATAGATCGTCAGTACCAGCGCAAGACCGTTGACCACGACGTTCGGCGGCGTCTGCTGCAGCCCGAGCGCGTTGCGCAGCAGGCTGATCACCACGACGATCTTGGTGAAGGAAGTGACCATCACCGCGACGAAAGGCGCCAGCGCCATCACGATCACCGTGACGAGCGCGGTGGTCGGCGTGAAGGTGGTCAGGTCCATCGCGTGATCGCGGTCTTGCCGGGGCGCGTGTCAGCGGCTTGCCGGCAGCAGTTCGCGGACCCTGACGCCGAAGCCGTCGCCAAGGGCGACGACCTCGCCGCGCCCGATCAGACGGTCGTCGGTCAGCAGGTCGACGCTGATCGCCTGCGCGGAACGCGCGACGTGAATCACCGCGCCGGGCTGCAGGCCGGCTAGGACGCCAAGCGGCACGCTGACGCGCTGCAGTTCGAATCGAACGCGTACCGGCAGACTCTCCCAGTCGCTGGTGCCTGGGCTGCTCGGGTCGGCCATCTGGCGGCCGCTGTTCGGATCGCTCATCGGGTGATGCTCCTGGTTCGCGAAGACCAGCACGCCTTCCTGCGGGCGGAACCAGGCGGTGGCTTCATGGCGCTGGTGAAAGACGGTGGCCCGTACGGGCCAGGGGGAGCTCAGGTCGTGTGCCGGCAGCAGCACGTCATCGATGGCGAGCGCGCTCCATTCGTCGCGGCTCAGCAGGCATGAGCCGAGGGCGACGCGACAAGGAAGGCGAACCGGCAGCAGCGCCGGGGGCAGCGAGGTCATCGCGGGCGGCAGCAGTCGTTCGCAGGCCTCATGCGCCAGGCCGATACGGGCGGCGTGGCCGTCGCTGCTCTGCAGCCGCACCGAACAGGTGCCGCGCCGCGGGCCGGCGTGCAGCGAACGAGGAACCAGCGGCGAACCGAAGGCCTGCTCGAGCGTACCGATCAGGGGCTCGCTCGCCTCGAGGGCGTTGCCCACCGCGGCCGGGTCGATCCGACCGGAGGCCGCACGGACCGCGACCGGGCGGCCGGCTGCCCGCAGCGGCGCGAGCCGAAGCTCACCGAGGTCGCTGTCGAAGGCGACCCAGACAGTGGCCGGATCGAACTCGGCCCGCTGCTCGGGTTCGTGCCACGGTGCCGCGCGCAGTCCGGCATGCGCGAGCACCGCGAGCAGGCGCGTCATCGCGTCGGCCTGAGCCGAGTCGACGCGCGGCAGACGCTGCAGCAGCTCGGCGTCGAGCATCAGGCGGGCACTCCGCCTCGGGTGAGCACCCGACGCATCAGATCGGCGAAGGAACGGGCACCCATCTTCTGCATCACGCGCGAGCGATGCAGTTCCACGGTCTTGATGCTGATGCCGAGTCGGTCGGCGATGGTCTTGTTCAGAAGACCCGCGACGACCAGGTCGAGCACCTGGCGCTCGCGCGGGGTCAGCGAATCGAGCATGCGGGCGAATTCCGGGTCGATGCCCGCTGTCGTCGCGAGGGTGTTGCCCCCGGTCGCGGCGACGGGCTTCGTCGGCGGCGAGGTCGCGACCACCGTGGCGCGCGCGCTGCGCTCGCGCGCGGCGTGCTCGAAGGCCATGTCGAGCGTGCGCTCGAGCACCGCGTCCTGGAAGGGCTTCTCGAGGAAACTGCAGGCGCCCTTCTGCATCGCTTCGACCGCCAGTGGCACGTCGCCATGGCCGGTCATGTAGACGACCGGCCAGCCGATGCCGCGCGCAAGCAGCGCGTCGTGCACCTGCAGTCCCGAGAGGCCGGGCATGCGGACATCGAGCAGCAGGCAGACATCGCTCGCGTCGCTCGGGGGCAGCGCCGGGTCTGCAAGAAAGTGCGCCGGCGAGCCGAAGGCACGAACCGCGTAACCGAGCGCTTCGAGCAGCCAGACCGCCGATTCGCGGAAATCGTCGTTGTCATCGACCAGCAGGATGGTGCGACTCATGAGCTGGCGAACTCCTCGGTGGCCGCGAGCGGCAGCTCGATCCAGAAGGTGCAGCCCGGACCAGGCGTGCGCGGCGTGTACCAGAGGCGCCCCTGCTGCAGTTCGATGATCGAGCGGCACACGTGCAGGCCGATGCCCATGCCGCCGGGCTTGGTCGTGAAGAAGGGCGTGAACAGGCGAGCCGCGGCGGCCTCGTCGATGCCATGGCCGCGATCGGCGATGCCGAGGACTGCGCTTCCCTCGTCGACCCGGATCGACACCTCGAGGAGCCGCTCGTGCTGCGGGATGCTGCGCATCGCCTCGATCGCATTGCGCGCGAGGTTCACCAGCACCTGCTGCTGCAGCACGCGGTCGCCGAGCACGGTCGCCTCGCGTCCCTCGCTGGCGCAGGTGACGCGCACGCTCACGCCGTCGCGGCGGATCTCCCAGTCGAGCAGCGCGATCGCGTCGTCGACGAGCGAGCGCAGCGCGACCGCCTCCGCCTTGGGCTGTCGGTGCTGCACGTAGTCGCGAACGCGGGCGATGATGCCCGATGCGTACAGCGCGTGCTCGATGCCGCGCTGGATTGCCGGCGCGGCAGTCGCTGGTTCCAGCGTGCCGCGCTCGCTGCGGATCAGCAGCCCGCGCAGCAGGTTGGTGATGGCGCCGATCGGCTGATTGAGTTCGTGGGCCAGCGTCGAGGCCATTTCGCCCACCGACAGCGAGCGCGACATCATCAGCAGCTGCTCACGGTCGCTGAGGTGTCGGGCGGTGGCTTCCTGGTCGGAGCGAAGATCGGCCAGGCGCAGGTGGATCGTGCCGTGCTCGTCGCGGGCGGCGCTTGCGCCGACCGCCGTGCCGCCCGGCGCCGCGAGCACCGACTGCGCTTGGCCTTCGGTTCGCACCCGGGCCAGCAGTTCACCGAGACCGCGGAACTCCCGCTCGAGCTCCGGCACCGGACGACCGCTGCGCCACTGGGGAAGGCAGTCGCTCAGAGCCCGCGTGCACCAGTCGACCGCGAGCGCACCTTCGTCGAGGCGGACGAACCACTGTCGCAGGACTTCGAGGCTGTTTTGCGCGTCGGGCACGCATTGCTCCCAGGCCGCCGCGGCCGACATCCGAAGGCCGGTCGCCGCGGATTTCCGAAGCGGAAACGCGGCCGAGTATAGGGAGCGATGGGGCGGGTCGCCGTGAGCTAATGCCCACTGGCGAGGGCCCGCCGACGGGCGGCAGGCGCGCGTCGGCGGGGCGGGCGCGTGGCGGGGCGCCCGCAGGGTCGTTTCAGAGCATCCGGAAGGCGACCACGGCGACGAGCGTCGGGCCCAGCGCGGCGACGAACAAACCGAGCGGATTGATGGCGCCATCGTTGAAGTTGCCGCGCAGGATCGCGAAGCCGGCAGGGTTCGGGGCGTTCGCGATCACGGTGAGCCCGCCCCCGGTGACGGCGCCGGCCACCAGCGAGTACTTGAACTCGTCGCTGAGGCCCGGCACCAGCGAACCGAGGTAGGTGAGCGCCGCATTGTCGGTGATCGCGGTGAGCAGGGTGGCGCCGATGTAGACGGTGTCGGCGTTCATGCCCTTGAGCAGCGGCTCGAGCCACCACTGCTGCTGGCCCCCGAGCACCACCAGGCCTGCGAGGAAGAAGGCGACAAGCAGGCCTTCGCGCAGGATGAGCCGGTCCTGGTACTGCGGGTACGCGGTGGCGAAGCCCATGAAGAAAAGCAGCAGTCCCATGAACATCGCGGGGTGATGTGCGAACGCTACCACGCCGACCAGGAAGCCGATGTGCAGCAGCGGCACCCAGGCCGGCAGCGGCTGGCGTGCCTCCGGGGTGGGGCGGGGCAGCTTCGAGAGTTCGGCCCTGAACATCCAGGTGCACGCGAACGCGCTGACCGCCACGGCGGCCGCGGCTTTCCAGCCGAAATTCAGCAGCATGAACATGGAGTCCCATTGCCAGGCTGCAGCGACCATCAGCACCGGCGGCGCGGCGAAGGACGTGAGCGTGCCACCGATCGAGACGTTGACGAACAGCGTGCCCAGCGTGGCGTACTTGAGCCGGTTGGACACCGGCGCGGCGAAGATCGTGTCGCGCAGCATCAGGGCGGCCAGCGTCATCGCGGCGGGCTCGGTGATCAGCGAGCCGAGCAGCGGCACGAAGGCGAGAAGCACGAAGTAGGAGGCCATCGCACCGGGCATCGGCACGTAGCGGGCCACCGTTTCGACGGCACCGCGTGCCACCTGCAGCACCGAACGGGTGCCGGCGATCACCATGATCGCGAACACGAACATCGGCTCGGTGAAGTTGCGCGAGTCGAGGTAGTCGGTGGCGGCCTTCGAGCCCTGCGTAAAGGCCATGCACACCACGAGGACCATCGCCCAGAAACCGAACACCACCTCGACCTCGCCGAGCAGGTGCCAGATGCCGGCATGATCGGGGCGCGCGTGCGCGAGTTTCTCGAAGAACTTCGTGGAGAAGGTGTGGATCAGCGCGAGCGCGAAGATGATCGCGGCAATCCAGTGCAGGTTGGTGGCCAAGGTTCGGGTTCTCCGGCGCGGCTGGGACTGGGGCGGGTGCTGTGCCGTCGACCGGGTGCAGCGGGAGCAGGGACCCGCGCCCGAGACGACGGCAGCCGGATCTTAGCGTGGCCTGGGTGCTTCAGGAGACGATGCCCACCAGCGCGGCGGTGATGCAGGTCGACAGCAGACCGGCGGGTACCGAGCGTAGCGCGAGTCGACCGAAATCGGCACGCTGCGCCGGCGGCAGCAACGGGCTCAGGCCGCCCACCATGATGCCCAGGCTGCCCACGTTGGCGAAACCCGCCAGCGCGTAGGTCATCAGCAAACGGCTGCGCGGCGACAGCGCCTCGGGCGCGAGTGCGGCCATGTCGGCGTAGGCGAGGAACTCGTTGAGCACCGTCTTCTTGCCGAGCAGCTGGCCGGCGGTGGTGGCTTCGTCCCAGGGCACGCCGACCAGCCAGGCCAGGGGCGCGAAGAGCAGTCCGAGGATCCGCTCGGCCGACAGCGGTGCGCCGCCGACCTGCGGCAGCAGGGCCAGCGACGCATTCACGAGCGCGACCAGCGCGACGCAGACGATCAGCATCGCCACGATGTTCAGCAGCAGCTGCAGTCCCTCGCCGGTGCCGCGCGTCAGCGCGGCGATCGCGCCATCGTCCTGGCGCGGCAGTTCGATGCCCGCCAGGTCGGGTGCAGCCCCGCCAGGCACCATCAGCGCCGCCACCGCGATCGCCACGGGAATCGCGATCACGGAGGCGGCCAGCAGGTGGCCCAGCGCATCCGGCACGATCGGGCCGAGGATGCTCGCGTAGAGCACGAGCACCGTACCGGCGACCGTGGCCATGCCGCAGTTGAGCACGATGAAGAGCTCGCCTCGGCTCATCGTGGCGAGCCACGGGCGGATCACCACCGGCGCCTCGACCATGCCGACGAACACGTTGGCCGCGGCGGACATGCCCGCGGCACCGCTGACCCCTAGCGTGCGCGCGAGCAGCCAGGCGAAGCCGCGCACCATCAGGCCGAGCACGCCCCAGTGGAACAGGAGCGCCGACAGCGCGGAGACCACGAGCACCAGCGGCAGGGCCTGGGTGGCGAGCACGAAGCTCGAACCCGTCCCGGTGGAGGCGAAGGGCGTTGGCCCCCCGCCGAGGTAGCCGAAGACCAGCGCGGTGCCGGTGCCAGTGGCGGTCTGGAGGGCGTCGAGCGCGGCGTTGGCCCTGGCGAACAGCGCGCTGCTGCCGGGCACCCAGCGCAGCGCGGCCGCGAGGCCGAGCGCGAGCAGCATGCCCGCCCAGACCGGCCGCCAGACGATCGCCTGCCGCCGCTCCGAGGCGGCCCAGGCGATCGCGAGCAGGACCAGTGCGCCGACGGCGCCGTGCAGCGTTTCCATGCAGCGGTTCTACCACGGGTTGGGCTCCTGGCGTGGCGGTGCTCCCCGTCGATGGCATCATGACGCTGCGCCGGAGCGACCGTGACCGAATCCCGAAGCCCGCCGATACGCTCGGCCTCCCATCCCGTCACCAACGATCGTGCCTTCGAATTGATCGCGGGACGGCTTTCTCCGGGCTCCCGGGTCCTGGACATCGGGGCCGGCCGCGGCCACATGGCGCGTCGCGTCGCCGGCTGGCTGTCGGCCGCGGGCGGCAATGTCGCGGACCAGATGGTTGCGGCCGATCTCGATCCGGCAGTCTTCGAGGCGACCGAAGTGCCATTCCAGCGCATCGACTTCAACGCGCCGATGCCCTTCGACGACGGCACCTTCGACCTGCTGTATGCGATCGAGGTCACCGAGCATCTGCATCGCCCCTACGACTTTCTTGCCGAGTGTTTCCGGTTGCTGCGTCCCGGCGGCTGGCTGGTGGTCTCGACGCCGAACCTGCTGGAGCTTCAGTCGCGCCTTCGCTTCCTGTTCACCGGCTTCGGCAACCTCTATCAGCCACCCTCGATCGATCTGGCGAACGCGGGCAGGCTCTGCGGTCATGTGATGCCGCTGCACCTGGGCTTCTATGCCTATGGCCTGCGTCGCGCGGGCTTCGTCGACACCCGGCTGCATGTCGATCGCAGGCGACGCGGCGCGGTCGCGCTGTACGTGCTGCTGTGGCCCTTGCTCGCCTGGCGGCGTGCCCGCTTCGCGCGCGAGGTGGCTCGCTACGACCGCGCCGTGTTCGAGGAGAACCGCGACGTGCTGGCGCTGATCAACGGTCCGGTGGCGATGACCGCGCGCAGCCTGATGTTCGCGACCCGGCGACCCTGAGCCTGAGCTTTGGCGGGGGCAGGGGCAGGGGCAGGGGCTGGCGGCTCCAGCCTCAGTCGACGAGGAAAGGCGCGTACTCGAGTCCCGTGGCCGTCTGCCCGATGAGGCCGACGTTGGCCTTGTTGAGGTCGAGCTCCGCCACGGCGACGCCGAAGGCGGTGGCCGAGGGAAAGGCGCCCTGGTCGAGCATGCCGACGAGGCCCGCCCGCGTTGCCGCGTCGGGGGGCTGTCCGACAAGGTTGGTGTAGAACAGGTCGACGAGCTGACCGTGACTCGGGCTCGGGCCAAGTGCGACGATGATGGCGAGTTCCATCAGCTGCGCGAGGCTGTAGCCCAGGGTATCGACGAGGTGGATGCCGATGCCGGTGAGCGTTCGGTTGGCCAGGGCCGCGGGGCCGAACACCGCGCCGAGCACCTTGGCCGCGGTGCCCGCGCCGCCGGCGAGATCGAGGGCGATTGCGCCGTCGGTGAATCGCAGGTGCTCGATGCCGGTCAGCGAGTCGGTCGCCTCGGTGGGCGGAGACGGGTAGACCGCGATCAGCGGGCCGCTGTAGCTCACCGTGGCGGTACCAGCCGCGGTGCGGGCGATCGTGTAGTTCTCGCGGGGGTACAGGTAGGCGGCGGTGTCGATGCCGTCGCCGCCGATGATCTGGTCGTTGCCGAGACCGCCGGTGATCAGGTCGTTGCCGCCGCCAGCCGTGATCGTGTCGTCGCCATCGGTGCCGGTCAGCGTGTCGTCGGCGTCGGTGCCGTCGATCGACCGGCCTTCGCCATCCACATGATCGATGCGCAGACTGTAGCGGCTGGCCGCGACGCCGTTGCCCGAAAACACCTGGATCCAGATGTCGCCGGTCTGCGGCGCGAAGCGCAGGGTCTCGGTGGCATGGCCGCCGACTGCCTGCGCGATCACCGCGCCGGTGGCATCGACGACGCGCAGGTTCAGGTCGATGCCGGCGCCGATCGCCTCGGTGATCGACACCCGATTGGCATTCGATTCGGTGACACGCATCGCCGGCACCCGGAACCAGTCGCCACCGGTGGCACCGCTCGCCGCATCCGCGGCATCGAGGCTGAGGTTGCGCAGTTCGCCCAGGCGCGCGAGCTGACTGGTGTTGCCAAGCAGCAGCGCCTTGCCCTGGCTGTTGTTGTTGCCGGCGATATCGCCGAGGTCGGCTGCCGCGGCAGGCTGCCCGACGGCGCCGTAGCCGTCGATGCGCAACTCGTAGGCGGGAGCGCTGGCGGCGCCGGCCGAGGCGCGCACCTCGAGCAGGTAGGTTGCGCCCGCAACGAGCGAGGGCAGGCTCAGCGTGCCCGCGCTAGTGGAGGCCTGCGCAACCACACTCTGGCTGCTGTCGAGCAGGCGTACCGTGACACCCGAGGCCGGGTCGGCGACATCCACTCGCAAGGACGGCTGCAGCCCGGTACCGGCGGGCAGCGTGAAGCGGAACCAGTCGATATCGGCGCCCGATCCGATGTTCAGGCCGGCGACCCGATAGTCGCTCTGGTTGACCCGGCCCAGGTCGAGTGCCGTCTGGGCGCTGTCGTTGGTGAAGCTTCGCGCGCTCGCGGTGAGATCGAGCGACTCCGCGAAGTCTTCGGCGGCGCTCAGCGGTGCGCGGGTTCCGGAGGTGGCCTCCCGGGTGACCGGCGCACCGGAGCGAACCTGGTTCACGTAGAGGCCGAGGAAATCGTCCCAGGTGGTATTGGCCAGGAATCGGTGCTGCGAAGCGCTGTAGCTCATCGCCGCGAGTTCGCCCGCGCTGCGAGGGAAGACCGCGGTGACGCCGTGAAGATCGGCGGGGCCGGCGGTGCGCTGCACCGCCCGCGAGACCGCGTCGATCACCGCCTGCGCGGCGGCGTCGACGGCCGGCGTGCTGCTGGCCACCTGAAGGTTGCTCATGAAGCTGACGATGTCGACGTAGACCTCGTAGCCGCTGTCGGCACCGGCCGCGCGCGTACGCGCCGACTGAGCCGCGCTCCAGTCGGCCGCGGAGGCTCCCCGCATCACGCTCACGAAGCCATCGATCGCCTGCTCGATGCCACCGACCTGCGACAGCAGGACGGAGGAAAGCGGCTGCTGGCCACCATAGAAGCTGCCATAGCTGTCGACGATCGCCGTGGCGAGGGTGGCGGCATCCCGGTTGGGTGCTGCAGCCAGTGCGTCGAGGAACGCGGTGTAGTCCCAGCCGTCGCCAGGCTCGGTGCGCTCGGCGGCCACCAGGTGCGTGGCGATCCCGGCAGCCTCGCTGGCGAGTTCGATCGAGGCCATCAGGCAGGCATCGAAGCCCAGCAGGTCGACCCGTCCGAGACTGCTCGCCGCGATCGCGTCGACGATCTCGCGATTGCCGAGGTAGCTGTGGTTCTGCGAATCGTCGTAGCTGACCCCGCCCAGCGGGCCGGCGCCGTGGTTCCACACGATCAGCGCGGTACGGCCGCCCGGGAGGTTGGTGGCGCCCCAGTTCAGGAAGCTGGTGAGCGCCTGCCCGGAGCCCATGTCGGTTTCGCCGATCGAGGTCAGCGAGCTGCCGATGGTGGTGGTGCTGCCGTCGGGGGCGATGATGCCGCGGCGGGTGTCGGTCCAGTTGCCGTTGCTGCTGTCGTAGCCCCCGATGCGATCGATCTGCACACCGACGCCGATGCCCGTACCGAAGCGCGCGGCCTCCATCTCGTTGACGTCGTCGACGGCGGCGCTTTCGAGGTTGTTGTCGCCGTTGATGAAGACAAGGATGCGCCAGTCGGGGGTGGTTCCGGTGGTGCTGGCGCCGGTCGTGGCGCCGCCGCCGGTGCTCGTGCCGAGCGCGCGCAGCTCGAGGTCGTAGCGTGTCTCGGCGCTCGCCGTCGCGCCGGCCACGCGCGCGAAATAGGCGCCGGCAGCCAGACCCGAGAGGCTGGCGGTGGCCGCACCACCGGCGTCGGCCGCGCCTCGCGCGAGCACCGATGTTGCATCGAGAATCTCGAGTACCGTGCCCGGGGCGGCGCCGCTCAGAGTAACCCGATCGCCGAGTGCACCGGCGGCCGGCAGCGAGAAGGCGAACCAGTCCTGGTCGCCCGCCGTGAGGGTCGCCTGGCTTATCGACTGCGCGGCTTCGCGGATCGGGGTCGCCTGCGCGCGCGCATCGTTGGATTCCCAGCGATCGGGTGCCAGCCCGTTGCTGGGAATCGCGTTGATGGTCAGCGCATAGGCGGGATTGCTGACGCCTTCATAACCGTAGACCCGGGCCAGATAGGTGCCGGCGGGCAGGCCCGAAAGATCGATCCGCTCGGCGTTGCCCGTTCCGGCCGATTGGGCGAGGCGGACCGCGCCGCCGGCATCGAAGAGGTCGAGATCGAGGTCTCCCGCAGCGTGGCTGAAGGCGATGGAAAGGTGGTCGCTCGGGCCCCCTGGAGCAGCAAGCGTGAAGCGGAACCAGTCGGCGTCGGTCGTACCGATGCTCAGGCCGGTCTGCGTGAGGTTGTCGGTGATCGTGCGCAGGTCGGTTGCAGCGCCCGGATCGTCGTTGTCCTCGAAGCGATCGTCGCTGGTCTGCGCGGGGGTCGCACTGAGCGACAGCGAATACGCGGGGTTGCTCGCGCCCAGATAACCAAGGACCTGCAGCAGGTAGGTTCCGGCTCCCAGGCCAGCCAGCGAGATCGCCTCGGTGTTGCCCACCCCGTTGGCGAGCGCCAGGCGGGTGGATCCCGACCCGTCGAAAAGCGCGAGGTCGAGATCGCCGAGCGCATGATTGAAGGCGATGGTGGCGGCATCGCCGCTGCGGCCGGTGGCTGAAAGGGTGAAGCGGAACCAGTCGGGGTCGGCCGTCTCGATGCTGAGATTCGATTCGGTGAGCGTGCCGGTGATCACCCGCAGATCGGTCGCAGTTACTGCAGCGTCGTTGTTCTCGTACCGGTCGCCCGCGGCCACGGCGGGTGCCGCGCTGATCGTCAGGTTGTAGGCCGGGTTGCTCGCCCGCTCGTAGCCGTAGACCTGCGCGAGGTAAGTTCCCGCAGCCAGGCCGGCCAGGCTGATCGACTCGCTGTTGCCCACACCCTGGGAGCGGCCAAGCCGGTTCGCGCCGGTCGCGTCGTAGAGCGCGAGGTCGAGGTCGCCGGCCGAGTGATTGAAGCTGATGGACACCGCGTCTCCGCTGCGACCGGGTGCTGGCAGCGTGAAGCTGAACCAGTCCGGGTCGGCAGCGGTGATGTTGAGATTCTCCTCGACGACACTTCCCGCGACGATGCCCAGCGCGGTTGCTGTTTGCGCCGTGTCGTCATTCTCCCGGCGGTCGCCGGTGACGGCGCTCGCGGTCGGGGCGACGCTCGTGCTCAGTTCGTAGGCGGGATTGCCCGCGCCTTGGAATCCGTAGACCCTCGCCAGATAGCTGCCGGGCGCAAGGCCGGCCAGGCTGATCTGTTCGGTATCGCCCACCCCCTGGGAGACGCCGATCCGGGAGCTGCCTGTGCTGTCGAACAGGGCGAGGTCGAGATCGCCTTGCGAATGGCTGAAGGCGATCGAGACCGCGTCGCCCGCGCGTCCGCTGCTGCCCAGCACGAAGCGGAACCAGTCGGG
>JBIIHU010000261.1:0-5216 GCA_044235405.1 Burkholderiaceae bacterium | reverse complement strand
ACCGCCGCGGTTCTCGATGACGACCGGCTGGCCGAGCGCCGCCTGCATCCGCGCGCCGACCGCGCGGGCAAGGATGTCGTAGCCGCCACCGGCGGCGAAGGGCACGACGATCTTCACCGGCTTCGCGGGCCAGGACTGGGCACCGGCTCGGCCCGCGGCCAGCAGCGCCGCGCCCGCGATCCCGCCGAGCAGCCGGCGCCGCGGGGTGCAAGGCTCGGACGCCGGGCGATCGCGGGCGTCGACAGTTGCGTTCGCAACGATTACAGCCACAGGATCCTCTTGCGATGGTCGAGGTCGACGAGCAGCGGCTCGGCCGGCCCCTGGTGGAACACCGCGCCTCGCTCGAGCGCGAACACGCGGTCGGCAAGCGCCAGCACCAGGTCGAGGTTGTGCTCGACGATGACGATCGAAACCTCGCTGCGCAGGCGGTCGAACACGGTGAACAGGTCCTGGACGACCGCCGGCGCCAGCCCCTCGAAGGGCTCGTCGAGCAGCAGCAGCTTCACGTTGCCCGACAGCGCACGCGCGACCGCGACCATCTGCTGCTCGCCGCCCGACAGATAGTCGGCCGCGGTGTCCAGCCGCTCGCGCAGCCGCGGGAAGTACTCGAGGATGCGCGCCTCGTCCCAGACGACGCCGCCCACGCTCGCGTTCTGGCGGCGCAACCTGCCGAGCGCGAGGTTCTCGCGCACCGTCATGCCGGCGAACAGGCCGCGGCCCTGCGGAACATAGCCGATGCCCAGCCGCGCGATCTCGGGCGCGCTCAGCCCGGCGATCGGCCGGCCTTCGAGCACGACGGTGCCGGCAGCCGGCGTCACCAGCCCGACCAGCGTCTTCAGCATCGTCGATTTGCCCGCGCCGTTGCGCCCGAGCAGCGCGACGATCTCGCCACGACGCACATCGAGCGTGACGCCGTTCAGGATGTGGCTCTTGCCGTAGAAGGCGTCGACCCCCTGGCACGAGAGCAGCACTTCGCCCTCGGTGGACGCATTGGCCACGCGCCCGGTGACCGGCGGGGTGCCGGTACCGGTGTAGACCTCCTGCACCCGGCGATCAGCGCGCGCCTGCTCGGGGGTGCCGGCCATCAGCACCTCGCCCTGGTTCATCACGGTCACGCGCTGCGAGAAGCCGAGCACCCGGTCGATGTCGTGCTCGACAATCAGAACCGGTACGCCCTGCGCGATCGTGGTCACCAGCCGCGACACCCGTTCGCGCTCGGCGGCCGCCAGACCGGCGAGCGGCTCGTCGAGCAGCAGGACCCGCGGCTGGCTGGCCAGCGCGATGCCCAGGTCGACAAGCCGCTGCCCGCCATAGGACAGCGAACCGGCTTCCGCCTTCTCGATGCCCAGCAGGCCGAGGAACTCGAGCAGCTCCCGGGTCTGCGCATTCACGTCGGCGAAGGATTCGACATCGCGCCAGACATTGAAGCGGCCGGGGTGACGAGCCTGCACCGACAGCCGCAGGTTCTCCTCGATGCTCAGGCCCTTGAACAGGTTGGTGATCTGGAAGGAGCGCGCCAGCCCCATCCGGCAGATCGCATGCGGCGGCAGTCCGGCGATCGACTGCCCGTGCAGCGCGATCGCACCACGCTCGGGCGGAAACATGCCGGAGATCAGGTTGAAGGCGGTGGTCTTGCCCGCGCCATTGGGACCGATCAGCGCATGAATCTCGCCCGCGCGCAGGCCGAGGCTCGCATCGACCACCGCGCGGATGCCGCCGAAGCTGCGCGCCACGCCCTGCACCGTCAGGACGTCGGCGCCGGCGGCGGCCTGCCGCGGATCGCCGCGCAGGAAGGCAGGCAGCGGCAGGCCCTCGACGATACGCCGGCCGCTCATCGCGGCATCGAGCACCGCCTCGGGCCGCCAGCGCCGCCGCAGCTGCGCCCAGACGCCGACCAGCCCGGTCGGCGAGAAAAGCACGAACACGACGAACAGCAGCCCGAACCAGAGCAGCCAGTTCGAGGTGAAGATCGACAGGTACTCGCGAAACAGCAGGTAGAAGAGCGCGCCCAGCGCCGGGCCGAGCAGGCTGCGCATGCCGCCGATCACCACCATCGCGAGCAGCTCGCCCGAGAAGGCCACCGAGGTGATCTCGGCCGAGGTGAAGCGGTGCAGGAAGGCGAGCAGCGCTCCGGCCATGCCGGTGATGGTGGCCGACACCACGAAGGCGATCAGCTTGTAGCGGTTGGTGTCGTAGCCCTGGAAGGTGGCGCGCTGCTCGTTCTCGCGGATCGCGACCAGCGCATGGCCCACCGGCGAGCGCAGCAGGCGATCGAGGGCGAAGACCACGGCCAGGCCGACGACACTGACGAACCCGAGGTAGACCACCGGATCGTCCAGGTTCACCGGACCGATCGCCGGGCGCACGATGCCGCCCAGCCCCGACTCGCCGCCGGTGAGCGCGGTCCAGCGAAACGACACCGCGAAGGTGAGCGCCGACAGCGCGAGCGTCAGCAGCGAGAAGTACACGCCGCGCCGGCGCAGGATCAGAAAGCCGAAGGCGGTGGCGAGCAGCGCGATGAAGACGATCGCGAACAGCAGCGGCGCGACGAAGGAACCCGGGAAGAAGTGCAGCTGCGCGAGCGCCGCCGCATAGGCGCCGATGCCGAACCATGCGCCGTGCCCGAAGGACGTCAGGCCGGTGAACCCGACCAGCAGGTTCAGGCCCATCGCGGCCATCGCGTAGATGATCAGGTCGGTGGCCGAGGTGAGGGTCAGGCCGATCGCCTGCAGGACGAAGGGTGCGACCACCATGGCGGCGGCCGCGGGCCAGAGCGGGCGTTGCAGCGAGAAGGGCGCCATGGTCAGTCGAAGCGCTCGATGCGCTCGCCGAGCAGGCCGCGCGGCCGGAACAGCAGCACCAGGATCATCAGCAGGTACATCGAGGCCTCGCCCGCCGGGGGAAAGAAGTGGATCGTGATGCCGCGCACCACGCCGACCAGCACCGCCGCCAGCACCACGCCCCAGAAGCTGCCCAGCCCGCCGATCACCACGACGACGAAGGCTGCGGTCATGATCTCCGAGCCCATCGCCGGATGCACGCCGGCGATCGGCGAGAACAGCACGCCGGCGAGCGCCGCGAGCGCCACGCCGATGACCACCACGCCGGTCATGTAGGGTTGCAGGCGGATGCCGAGCGCGGCGACCATGTCGGGCTTCTGCACGCCGGCCCGCACCACGAGACCGAAGGCGGTGCGGTTGAGCAGCAGCCAGATCGCGGCCAGCGCCGCGATCACGACGCCGAGCATGACCAGCCGGTAGCGCGAATACAGGAACTCCCCGACCGCGATGTTGCCGCGCAGCGCCTGCGGCATCGATGCCGGCAGGGGCGCGGCGCCCCACACCATGCGCAGGATCTGCTCGACCACCATCGACAGGCCGAAGGTGAGCAGCAGCCCGATGATCGGGTCGGCCGTGTAGAAGCGGCGCAGCAGCCAGCGCTCGAACGCGATGCCGAGCAGGCCGACGAGCACCGGCGAGGCGATCAGCGCCCCGCCGAAGCCGGCGAACTTGGCAATCTCGACGGCGAAGTAGGCGCCCAGCGCGTAGAAGGCGCCGTGAGCCAGGTTCACGATGCCGCCCAGGCTGAAGATCATCGACAGGCCCAGCGCGATCAGCAGGTAGTAACCGCCGACCAGCAGGCCGTTGATGATCTGCTCGAGCAGGAAGATGGCAGCCATGCGACTCAGGCGAAGGGTTCGTGACAGCAAGCTGCGCCGGGCCGCGCCGGCCGCTGCCTGAGCGGCCGACGCACCACGGCGCTCGGCGACACGGCGCCCGGGCGCGGTCCCGGGCGCGCGGCGCTCAGCCGAACTTGCAGTCGTTCTCCTCGCGGGTGGGCGCGAGGGCGTCGAGCTTCGCGTTGTCGCCCGGCAGCGGCGCGCTCAGCTGGATGAAGTCGTACTTGCCGTAGGTGCGGCCCTTGGGCTTGGGCGCGATCGTGTACATCTCCTGCATCATCTGGTGATCCCAGGCGCGGAAGTAGCCGCGGCGGCCCTTGAGCACGTCGAACTGCGGTTCCTTCTCGAGATGCGCGATCAGCTTCTCGGCGTCGGTCGACTTGATCTCGTTCATCGACTGCACCAGCAGCTTCATCGTGTAGTAGTCGGCCGCCGCCTGGTCTTCCGGGGGCTTGCCGAACTTCGCGGTGAAGGCCGCGGTGAAGGCCTTGGCCGAGGGGCTGTTGACATCCGGGTGCCAGCGCGCGGGCCAGGTGCCGGCGAAGTTGTCGGCACCCGAGGCCCAGGCGATCGCCAGGCCCATGTCGAAGCCCACCAGCGGGTACTGCAGCCCGAACTCGGCGTACTGCTTGATGAAGTTGGAGACCTGCAGGCCGGCGAGGTTGGACACCACGATGTCGGGCCGCGCCTGGCGGATCTTCAGCAGGAAGGGGCTGAAGTCGGTGGCGTCGGTGGCCACCAGCACGTTCTCGACCAGGTCGCCCTTGTTGGCCGTGAGGAAGCGGCGACCCACGCGCAGCAGGTCGTGACCGAAGGCGTAATCGGCCGTCAGGCTGAACCAGCGCTTGCCGGCGACCATGTTGTTGCGCAGCAGCGCCGTGGCCACCGCGTTCACGTACATCGTGTTGGCGGCCTCGGTGTGGAACATGTAGCGATTGCAGCTCTTGCCGCGGATCTCGTCGGAGTTGCCACCGGTGTTGACGAAGATCTTGCGGTTGCGGGCAGCCACCTGCGCGATCGCCATGCACGAGGCCGACGAGATCTCGCCGAAGATCAGGATCGCGCCGTCGCGCTCGAGCTGGCGCTGCGCCTTGCTCGAGGCGGTGGCCGGGTTGACCGAGTCCTCGGAGAGCAGCTCGATCTCGCGCCCGAGCAGCCCGCCGGCCTTGTTGAGTTCCTCGACGGCCATCTTCGCGCCGAGCACCGCGTACTCACCGACGGTGCCGAGAAAGCCGGTCTGCGGCGTGAGGTGGCCGATGCGGATCTTGTCCGACTGCGCGTGGACGATGGCGGGGAAACCGCTCAGGGCGGTGGCCGCGCCGACCGCGGCGCCGGCGGTCAGGACCTGTCGACGGGCGGGGGACGGTTGCTCATGGCTCATCGGGACTCCTCCTCGGGTGGGTGGCGGGACGGACCCGATGAAACGGGTCTTCTTGATCTTTGATCAAACATTGCATCGTGGGACAATGTTGTCAACCGTCGCGGACGGGTCGACGGCCCGATTTTCCGCTGCCGCAAGGTTGCAGCCGATGAGCAT
>JBIIHU010000260.1:0-5248 GCA_044235405.1 Burkholderiaceae bacterium | reverse complement strand
GCTGCCGGCGAGTGCCGCAGGCTCTATGGCGAGCGCGCCGACCTCGTGCTCGCCACCTCGCCGCTCGAGGCCGTGCGCGATGCGGATGCGCTGCTGATCGTCACCGAATGGAAGGAGTTCCGCTCGCCCGACTTCAAGGAGATCCGGGCACGCCTGCGGCATCCGATCATCTTCGACGGCCGCAATCTCTACGATTCGCTGCAGCCCGCGCGCCATGGCCTCGAGTACCACGCGATCGGCAGGCCGCGCCCCTCGATGCGATGCGACATCTGATCCACCTGGTGGCCGGGGCACGGCCCAACTTCATGAAGATCGCGCCGATCGTGCGCGCGCTGCAGGCGCGTGCCGACCGCTTCGCGTGGCGCATCGTCCACACCGGGCAGCACCATGATCACGCGATGAGCGAGGTCTTCTTCGAGGAGCTCGGGATCCCGCCCCCCGACCACCGGCTGGGTGCGGGCGGGGGCAGCCATGCGCAGCAGACCGCGCGCATCATGCTCGCCTACGAGCCGATCGCGGTCGCCGAGCGTCCGGCCTGTGTCGTCGTTGTCGGCGATGTCGACTCCACGCTCGCCTGCGCGCTCGTCGCGGCCAAGCTGCGCCTGCGAGTCGCGCATGTCGAGGCGGGGCTGCGCAGCGGCGACACCACGATGCCCGAGGAGATCAACCGTCTTGCGGTCGATGCGATCAGCGACTGGCTCTTCGTCACCGAACCGGCGGGCCGCGCCAATCTGCTGCGCGAGGGCAAGCCCGAGGCGCGGGTATTCAGCGTCGGTCATGTGATGATCGACAACCTGTTCTTCCAGCTCGCGCGGCTCGCGCAGGCGCCGGCCGATTCCGTCGCCGCGCCGCGTCCCGCGCCAGGCCCCTACGGCGTGGTCACGCTGCATCGCCCGTCCAATGTCGACGATCCCGTGGTCCTCGCAGGCGTGGTTTCCGCGCTCGGGGCCGTCTCGCGTCGGCTGCCACTGGTATTCCCGGTGCACCCGCGCACCCGCGCGAATCTCGCGCGTTTCGGCATCGCGCTTCCCGTCGGCGTCCTGGCCTGCGATCCGCTGCCCTTCATGAGCTTTCTCGCCCTCTGGAAGGACGCCGCGATCGTGCTGACCGACAGCGGCGGGCTGCAGGAAGAAACCACCGCGCTTGGCGTGCCCTGCGTCACGCTGCGCGAGAACACCGAGCGACCGGTGACGATCGAGGAGGGGACCAACGTGCTGGCCGGCACCGCGCCGGCCGCGATCGAGCGGGCTGCCGTCGCGGCGCTCGAGGCCGGCGTGCGCCCCGCGCGTCGGCCAGCGCTCTGGGATGGTCGCGCTGCGCAGCGCATCGTCGCGCAGCTCGAGGCGCTTCTCGCCCCATGAGCGACCCGCCCGGCGCCCCGGTCCGGTTCCGTCGGCTGGAGCCGATGCCGCCCGCGCATCCGAGGCCATGGTTTCCCACGCTGCCGGTGCTCGGGCCCTGCGGTCAGGCGCGGCCCGAGTTCGACGTGGAAAGCCGCTTTCTCGCGACCGATGCGCTGCTGCTGCCCTCCGGCAAGGTCGCCACCTACTGGGCGCTGCGCGATGCCGGCGTCCAGCCCGGCGATCGCGTCGCGGTGCCCGCCTACCACTGCCCGACGATGATCCACCCGATTGTCGCGTTGCGGGCGAGCCCCCATTTTGTGCAGATCGGCGCCGACCTGGTCATCGGTGCCGACGCGGTCGACCATGCCCTGCGCGCCGGCGTGCGCGCCGTGGTGCTGCCGCACTACTTCGGCTTCATCCAGCCCGATATCGAGGCCATCCTTGCCGCTTGCCGCGCCGCTGGCGTGGTCCTGGTCGAGGACTGCGCCCATGCGCTTTACGCGCGCCGCGGCGGCGCGCTGCCCGGTTCCTGGGGCGACTACGCGATCGCTTCGACCCGAAAGTTCATCGCCGGCGCCGAAGGCGGCGCGCTGGTGGGCAATGGGCGGGCACCCGGACACCCGCGCCGTCTGCCGGGCTGGCTCGACGAACTGCGCGGCCTTCGTCAGCTGCTCGCCGAGGCGCTCGGCCATCGCGCGATGACGATGCGGCAGGCCGGCGCAGGCTGGCGATCCCCGGGCAGGGCGCAGCCGATCGGTCCCGCCGACGAGGCGGCGGCCCGGCGCGAGGCGCAGCCTGCGCCCGCCTCCGAGACTGAGGTGCTTGCTTCCGCGAGCCCGCGTCTCGCGCTTCGCTCGGTGCAGGCGCTGGCCGCCCGCGCCGATCATGCGGGCATCGCCGCGGTGCGCCGTGCCCGCTACGCGCGCTGGGCCGAGGTTGTCGGCCACCGGCCTGACGTCGAGGCCTTCGCGCCGCGACTGGCTGCCGATCAGATCCCGTATGTGTTCCCGCTGCGGCTGGGCCGCCCGCGAGCCCAGTTCCGATCGCTGAAATACCGGGGCATCGCGGTCTGGCGCTGGGACCAGCTCGCCGAGAGCGACTGTCCCCTGAGCCCCGAGCTCGCGGTCTCGCTGGTGCAGATGCCCTGCCAGCACACCCTCGACGACGCCGCGTTCGAGGCCTTGCTGCGCGAGTTCGTCATCGCCCTCGATCAGGCCTGACGCGATGGCCGAGATCGACCTGCGCGTGTCGGGCTGCTGGACCCTCGAGCGCTTCGAGCCCGGGTCGGCGGCCGCCCGCGACGCCTGGAATGCGCTGGTGCTGCGGGCGCAGGGCAGCCCGGTGCAGCGGGCCGAGTTCGTGTTCACGGCGGCCGAGGTCTTCGGTGGTGCCGGGTTGCGCCTGGCGTGCATGCGCCGCGGTGAGCGGATCGCGGCGATGGCGATCGTCGCCGGCACCAGGTTGCTGCCCGAAGTCTTCGTCGCCAGCCAGATGCCGCTGGGTGCGTGGGTGCAGTCGCCCGACGAGGCTTTTCCGGTGATCGCCCGCGGGCTGCTCGCGCGGCTGCCGATGGCGCTGCAGCTGGGCGTGCCGCAGCTCGACACCCGCTTCGTGCCGAAGCCAGACACTCGCTTCATGCCGAAGCCCCCCGGCTGCGCGCTGCTGCCCTACATCCACACACCGTGGCTCGCGATCGACGGCGGTTTCGACGCGTACTGGCAGGCGCGCGGCCGCAATCTTCGTGGCAACCTGCGCAAGCAGCGCGAACGGCTCGCCGCCCAGGGCCAGCCGTTGCGCGTCGCGGTGCTGCGCTCGCCGTCCGAGATCGCGCGGGGCGTGGCCGACTATGCGGCGCTCGAGTCGCTGGGCTGGAAGGCCGAGGCGGGCACCGCGGTCGCCCCGGGCCAGGCCCAGGCGCGCTTCTACACGGCGATGCTCGAGCGTTTCGCAGGCTTCGGCGCCGCCGAGATCTGGTGCGGCTACATCGGTTCGCGGCTGGTCGCGTGCGAGCTCTGCCTGCGAGAGCGCGGCGAATTCGTCATCCTGAAGACCACCTACGACGAAACCCTCGCGCCGCTGTCCCCGGCGGCGCTGCTGCGCCGCGAGATGTTCGAGCGGCTGTTCGCCGACGGCGATGTGCACCGGGTCGAGTTCTACGGACCGCTGAAGGAGTGGCACACCCGCTGGAGCCACGAGGTGCGCGAGCTCTACCACGTGAACCTGCCCGCCGGGGCGCCGGCCGCCGCGCTGCTCGCGGGTCTTCGACGGCTGCGCGGCTGAGGCGCAGCGGTTGCGCGCGGCCCGAGGGCGCCGGCCCCGTCTGAAAGAACCGCCTGCCGCTCAGCGGTACGGGTGGCGAGCCAACACCCGCTCCAGCGCGATCAGGCGCGCACGCGGCGCTTCGGCGCGCAGCCTTCGCGGGTCGATCAGCCCGCAGGTGCGCTCGAAGGTCGCTTGCGGCGCGTCGTCGCTGTCGTGGCGCTGTCGCGATCGTTGCATGCGCAACCGGGCCACTGCAGCGCGCAGCCACGGCGGCCGCTGGTTCTGCGCCAGCGTGACAAGGCGCGCGAGCGCGCCAGGCCCGTGCGCCGGCGCGAAGCCGTCGGCGAGCGGCAACTCGCCGAGTTCCCGGTCGAGCCGCGCGATCAGCGCGCCCTCGAAGCGTCCGAACTCCTTCCAAGCCAGCGGCAGCCGCAGCGCATCGCGGACGATCATCGGGTCGAGCAGCGGCGTCAGAAAGTGTCCGCAGCGCGCCGCCATCGAGTTGTTGCGGCCGGTCCAGTAGCGGCCTCGCAGCAGCGGGTAGACCAGCTCGATCTCCTGGCGCTCGAGGATGCCGTCGTGACCGATCTCGCGCGCGATCGTCGCGACGAGATGGGCGGCCAGCGCCTCGCCGGACTCCGCGCGGCGCAACGCCGACTCATCGACGCCGCCCCAGAACACGCGCACCAGATCGCGTGGCCGCAGTCTTCGCCGACCGACATGAAAGAAATTGCGCAGCACCTCGCCGCCGCCACCGTTCAGGGCAAGTGCGCCATCGGCCGACTGCGCGATCCGGGTGATGCGGTCGGCGCCGCGATCACCGATGCCATCGATCGGCAGGCCGTCGAAGAAATCGATGTTCGCATCGAGATCGGCGACGGCGGGCTGCTCGTGGTCGATCGACCGCTTGTCGATCACCCGAAGGCCCAGGCCCAGGGCCCGGTCGAGCGCGGTCGCGGTGCGTACGTCGGCACTTTCGGGCGTCCCGTAGACATGCAGCGCCGGCCGCTGGCCGGTGGCGCGCGCCGCGGCGAGCAGCAGCCGCGAATCGAAACCGCCGGAAAGCGCCGATCGGAGCCGTCCGTCGAAGGCCTGCGCCCAGCCTTGCGCGAGCAGCCGCAGGCGGCCGGCCACCCGATCCAGCGCCTCGTCCCGGTCGCTGAAGAAGGCCTCGGGTCGCCAGCAGGCCGCGCCGAAGCGAGGCATGACGGCGCCGGTGCCGAGTTCGCGCACCTGCGCCGGATCGGCGATGCGAACCTGCACGCAGGCCGTGCGCAGGCCGTGGTTGGCGCCATGGAAGACATAGTCGAGCGCGCCCACCGGGTCGGGATCGAGCCGCGCCTGCGCATCGGCGCAGGCGAGCCACGAGGTCGAGGCCACGCGTCCGTCGGCCGACTCGTAGCGCTTGATCAGACCCAGCGGGTCGCCAAAGAGCCAGATCCGGCCGTGTCGGGCGAGCACCACCTGGTACTCGCCGGCCAGTCGGGGCGAGGCGGCACTCGCGTCGTCGTCGAAGTCGTCCCACAGCGCCGCCAGCGCGGCTTCGCCCCCCTGGTTGCCGTAGAACAGGGTTCCGACGCAGGCGACGAGGCCGCCGTCGGGGCGCTCCAGCCATTGGCGATGCGAGCCGGGCTGGCCGGGTG
>JBIIHU010000259.1:0-5250 GCA_044235405.1 Burkholderiaceae bacterium | reverse complement strand
TGGCGCTCGAGCTCTTCAAGCCGTTCATCTACAACAAGCTCGAGGAGAAGGGCTACGTCACCACCATCAAGAGCGCGAAGAAGATGGTGGAGAAGGAGAAGCCCGAGGTCTGGGACATCCTCGAGGACATCATCAAGGAGCACCCGGTGCTCCTGAACCGCGCGCCGACGCTGCACCGTCTGGGCATCCAGGCGTTCGAGCCGCTGCTCGTCGAGGGCAAGGCGATCCAGCTGCACCCGCTCGTGTGCACCGCGTTCAACGCGGACTTCGACGGCGATCAGATGGCGGTCCACGTGCCGCTCTCGATCGAGGCGCAGATGGAAGCGCGCGTGCTGATGCTCGCCTCCAACAACGTTCTCTTCCCGGCCAACGGCGAGCCGTCGATCGTGCCCAGCCAGGACGTCGTGCTGGGCCTGTACTACGCCACGCGCGAGCGCGTCAACGGGCGCGGCGAGGGGATGGTGTTCGCCGACCTCGCCGAGCTGCAGCGTGCGCTGGACTGCGGCGCGGTGGAGATCACCGCCCGCGTCAGCGTCGTGTTGTCGGAGTGGACGCGCGACAAGGCCAGCGGCGAGCTGTCCGAGGACCGCAAGCTCGTCGAGACCACGGTCGGCCGCGCGCTGCTGTCGGAGATCCTGCCCCGTGGCCTGCCGTTCGCGCTGATCAACAAGTCGCTGAAGAAGAAGGAGATCTCGCGCCTGATCAACGCGAGCTTCCGCAAGTGCGGCCTGAAGGACACCGTCGTGTTCGCCGACCGGCTGCTGCAGAGCGGCTTCCGGCTGGCCACGCGGGCCGGCATCTCGATCGCCATCGACGACATGCTGGTGCCCAAGGAGAAGCACGGCCTGATCGAGCGCGCCGAGAAGGAGGTCAAGGAGATCGAGCAGCAGTACGTCTCGGGCCTGGTGACCGCCGGCGAGCGCTACAACAAGGTGGTCGACATCTGGGGCAAGACCGGTGACGAGGTCGGCAAGGTCATGATGGGCCAGCTGTCCAAGGAGAAGGTGGTCGACCGCAACGGCCGCACCGTCGACCAGGAGAGCTTCAACTCGATCTACATGATGGCCGACTCGGGTGCGCGCGGCTCGGCGGCGCAGATCCGCCAGCTGGCGGGCATGCGTGGCCTGATGGCCAAGCCGGACGGCTCGATCATCGAGACCCCGATCACCGCGAACTTCCGCGAGGGCCTCAACGTCCTGCAGTACTTCATCTCGACCCACGGCGCCCGCAAGGGTCTGGCCGACACCGCGCTGAAGACCGCGAACTCGGGCTACCTGACCCGTCGTCTCGTCGACGTCACGCAGGATCTCGTCGTCACCGAGGACGACTGCGGCACCTCCGAGGGCGTCGCGATGAAGGCGCTGATCGAGGGCGGCGAGGTGATCGAGGCCCTGCGCGACCGGATCCTCGGTCGCGTCGCGGTCGCCGATGTTGTCGATCCCGAGACCGATGCCACCCTCTACGAGGCCGGCACCCTGCTCGACGAGGACATGGTCGACGAGATCGAGCGCCTGGGCATCGACGAGGTCCGCGTCCGCACGCCGCTGACCTGCGCGACGCGCTATGGCCTGTGTGCGAAGTGCTACGGCCGCGATCTCGGTCGCGGTTCGCTGGTGAACGTAGGCGAGGCGGTCGGCGTGATCGCCGCGCAGTCGATCGGCGAGCCGGGTACCCAGCTGACGATGCGCACCTTCCACATCGGTGGCGCGGCGTCGCGTGCCGCGGTCGACAGCGCGGTCGAGGCCAAGTCCAACGGCACGGTGCGCTTCACCGCCACGATGCGGTGCGTGACCAACGCGCGCGGCGAACAGATCGTGATCTCGCGTTCCGGCGAGCTGATCATCGCCGATGACAACGGTCGCGAGCGCGAGCGACACAAGATTCCCTACGGCGCAACGCTGCTCGCGGGTGACGGCGGCGCGGTCCGTGCCGGAGCGCAGCTCGCCACCTGGGACCCGATGACCCGTCCGATCATCACCGAGTACACCGGCCGTATCCGCTTCGAGAACGTCGAGGAAGGCGCCACCGTCGCCAAGCAGATCGACGAGGTCACCGGCCTGTCGACGCTGGTCGTCATCGATGCCAAGCGCCGCGGCACCGCCGCACGCAACGTCCGGCCGCAGGTCAAGCTGATCGACCCGAATGGCGAGGAGGTACGCATCGCCGGCACCGATCACGCGGTGACCATCAGCTTCCCGGTCGGCGCGCTGATCACGGTTCGCGACGGCCAGGAGATCGGCGTCGGCGAGACCCTCGCGCGCATCCCGCTGGAGTCGCAGAAGACCCGCGACATCACCGGGGGCCTGCCGCGTGTGGCCGAGCTCTTCGAGGCCCGTTCGCCGAAGGATGCCGGCATGCTCGCCGACGTCACCGGCACGGTGTCCTTCGGCAAGGACACCAAGGGCAAGCAGCGCCTGGTGATCACCGACATGGACGGCAACGCCCACGAGTTCCTGATCCCGAAGGACAAGAACGTGCTGGTGCACGACGGGCAGGTCGTCAACAAGGGCGAGATGATCGTCGACGGCCCGGCCGATCCGCACGACATCCTGCGCCTGCTCGGCATCGAGGCGCTCGCGCGCTACGTCGTCGACGAGGTCCAGGACGTCTACCGGCTGCAGGGCGTGAAGATCAACGACAAGCACATCGAGGTGATCGTTCGCCAGATGCTGCGCCGCGTCCAGATCGTCGAGCCGGGCGACACGCCGTTCATCATGGGCGAGCAGGTCGAGCGCTCCGAGATGCTCGACGAGAACGACAAGGTGCGCGAGGCGGGCAAGCTCGAGGCCGGCTACATCAACCTGCTGCTCGGCATCACGAAAGCCTCGCTGTCGACCGACTCCTTCATCTCCGCCGCGTCCTTCCAGGAAACCACGCGCGTGCTGACCGAGGCCGCGATCATGGGCAAGAAGGACGACCTGCGTGGCCTGAAGGAAAACGTGATCGTCGGCCGTCTGATTCCCGCCGGAACCGGCCTGGCCTACCACCGCGCCCGCAAGGCCAAGGAGCAGAACGAGGCTGCCGAGCAGGCCGCGCTCGCGGCGGCCGAAGCCGAGGCGCTGTTCTCGAGCCCGCCTGTCGAGGAAGTCGAAGCCGGCGACGAGGTCTCCGACGCCCAGGGTTGAGCCCGAAGCACGCGGGCGATGCGTGCGCGCATCGCCTGCTTGCGGCCGCTTGACCCTGGCCCTATAATCGAAGGCTTTCCGCGTTTCGGCCAGCACCATCGATTGCAGGCGAGCGCGGGCCGGCCACAGCCGGTGCCCACACGGCGGCTCCTGTCGCCCGAAGGAAACATCAGATGCCTACCATCAACCAGCTCGTGCGGCACGGTCGCGAGAGCGAGGTCTCCAAGAGCAAGAGCCCGGCGCTCCAGGAGAGCCCGCAGCGTCGTGGCGTGTGCACTCGCGTCTACACCACCACCCCCAAGAAGCCGAACTCCGCGCTTCGCAAGGTGGCCAAGGTGCGGCTGACCAACGGTTTCGAGGTCATCAGCTACATCGGCGGCGAGGGGCACAACCTGCAGGAGCACTCGGTCGTGCTGATCCGCGGTGGTCGTGTCAAGGACCTCCCGGGTGTGCGCTACCACATCGTCCGTGGTTCCCTTGACCTCCAGGGGGTCAAGGATCGCAAGCAGGCGCGCTCGAAGTACGGCGCCAAGCGGCCCAAGAAGGCCTGAGCGGCCTCACGTTTTCACCGGGCGCGGGCACATCCGGATTTCCGGGTGCCCGCGCCCTTTGTTCTGGCGGTGCCTCGGTGTCGCCAAGTAAGCGGTTGTCCCGCCGGTGTGCGTCGCGCGCCGGTCGATCGGGCGGCCAGCCGGCGCGGCATCCCGCGGCGCCGGCCGCTGAAGCCAGGAGAGTCTCGTCATGCCCCGTCGTCGCGAAGTACCCAAGCGTGAAATCCTTCCCGATCCCCTCTACGGCAGCGTCGAGGTGTCCAAGTTCGTCAACGTGCTGATGCTCGACGGCAAGAAGGCCGTGGCCGAGCGCATGCTCTATGGCGCCTTCGACCTCATCAAGTCGCGCTCCGGCAAGGATCCGATCGACGTCTTCGCCCAGGCCCTGCAGAACTGCCGCCCGATGGTCGAGGTCAAGAGCCGTCGGGTCGGTGGCGCCAACTACCAGGTCCCGGTCGAGATCCGCCCGGTCCGTCGCATGGCGCTCGCGATGCGCTGGCTGCGCGAGGCGGCCAAGAAGCGCGGTGAGAAATCGATGGGGCAGCGTCTCGCCAACGAGATGATGGAAGCCTCCGAGAACCGCGGCGGCGCGGTCAAGCGCCGCGACGAGGTGCACCGGATGGCCGAGGCCAACAAGGCCTTCGCGCACTTCCGTTTCTGATCGCAGGCACCCCCCACGAGTACCCGGGCCCACGAGGCCCGGCCGAGCAAGCCCGGAGCATCCACCATGGCCCGCAAGACCCCGATCGAGAGATACCGCAACATCGGCATCTCAGCCCACATCGACGCCGGCAAGACCACCACGACCGAGCGCATCCTCTACTACACCGGCGTCAATCACAAGATCGGCGAAGTCCATGATGGCGCGGCCACAATGGACTGGATGGAGCAGGAGCAGGAGCGCGGCATCACCATCACGTCGGCCGCCACCACCTGCTTCTGGAAGGGCATGGACATGTCCTATCCGGAGCACCGGATCAACATCATCGACACCCCGGGCCACGTCGACTTCACCATCGAAGTCGAGCGCTCGATGCGCGTGCTCGACGGCGCGTGCATGGTGTACTGCGCGGTCGGTGGTGTGCAGCCGCAGTCCGAGACCGTCTGGCGTCAGGCGAACAAGTACGGTGTTCCCCGCCTTGCCTTCGTCAACAAGATGGACCGGATCGGCGCCAACTTCTTCAAGGTCCACGACCAGATGCGCGCGCGCCTGCGCGCCAACCCGATCCCCATCCAGGTTCCGATCGGTGCCGAGGAAAACTTCAAGGGCGTGATCGACCTGGTCCGCATGAAGGCGATCTTCTGGGATGACGCTTCGCAGGGCATGAAGTTCGACCTGCGCGATATCCCCGCCGATCTCGCCGATCTCGCCGCCGAGTGGCGCGAGAAGATGCTCGAGGCGGCCGCCGAGGCCAACGAGGAACTGATGAACAAGTACCTCGAGGAGGGTGACCTCTCCGTCGAGGACCTGAAGCAGGCCATCCGCCAGCGCACGATCGCCGGCGAGATCGTGCCGATGCTCTGCGGCACCGCGGTCAAGAACAAGGGCGTGCAGGCGATGCTCGACGCGGTCA
>JBIIHU010000258.1:0-5277 GCA_044235405.1 Burkholderiaceae bacterium | reverse complement strand
ACCTTCGAGTTCCTGTTCGAGAACGGCGAGTTCTACTTCATCGAGATGAACACCCGGGTGCCGGTCGAACACCCGGTTACCGAACTGATTACCGGGCAGGACATCGTCCAGCACCAGATCCGGATCGCCGCCGGCGAGAAACTCGCACTGCGCCAGCGCGACATCGTCATCACCGGTCACGCGATCGAGTGCCGCATCAACGCCGAGCACCCGTTCCAGTTCACGCCCTCGCCGGGGCGGATCACCACCTGGCATCCGCCCGGAGGCCCCGGCATCCGGGTCGATTCCCATGCCTACGCGGGCTATATGGTCCCGCCAAACTACGACTCGATGATCGCCAAGGTGCTTGCCTTCGGCGACACCCGCGAGCAGGCGATCCGCCGCATGCAGATCGCGCTCTCCGAAATGGCGGTCGAAGGGATCCTGACCAATATCGCGCTGCATCGGGAACTGCTGGCCGACTCGAGCTTCGGCGCCGGCGGCACCTCGATCCATTACCTTGAGCGCAAGCTGGCCGAGCGCAAGGTCTCGCAGGGTCACTGACACTGGCATGAGCACCTGGCGCGAACTGGTCTTCACGGTCGCCGCCGAGCGGGTGGAGGCCTGGTCCGACGCGCTGCTCGACGCAGGAGCGCTGTCGGTCCAGGCCGAGGATGCCGATGCCGACTCCCCCGACGAGCAGGCGATGTTCGGCGAACCCGGCCTGCCCGCACCGCAGGCAGGCTGGCAGCGTACCCGGCTGCGTGCGCTGCTGCCCGAAGGCGGCGACCCGTCCACGCTGCTGAGCGCCGCCGGCGCCGCCACCGGCGACGCGGCGCCGGCCGACTGGTCGATCGCCCGATTCGACGACCGCGACTGGGTGCGTGCCTCGCAGGCCCAGTTCGAACCGATCGCGATCGGCGATCGGCTGCTGGTCACGCCCACCTGGCATGTCGATGCGCCCGCGCCCGAGGGTGTCGTGCGTCTGGTGCTCGACCCAGGCCTGGCCTTCGGCACGGGCAGTCACCCGACCACGCGGATGTGCCTCGGCTGGATCGCGCGCGACCTGCGCGGCGGCGAGCGGGTGATCGACTACGGCTGCGGTTCGGGCATTCTCGCGATCGCCGCCGCGCTGCTGGGTGCGGGTGAGGTGCTTGCCACCGACATCGACCCGCAAGCCCTCGCGAGCACCCGCGACAATGCGCTCGCCAACGGCGCCACGGTGCGCGTGCTCGGTACCGACGAGCCACTGGGCAGCGCCGACGTCGTGCTCGCTAACATCCTAGCCAACCCGCTGAAGGTGCTCGCGCCGGCGCTCGCCGGCCTGCTGAGGCCGGGGGGCCGGCTGGTTCTCGCGGGCCTGCTCGAGCGCCAGATCGACGAGGTGAGCGCCTGCTATCCCACGGTCGACCTGAAGGTGGTCGACATCGTCGAAGGCTGGGCCTGCCTGGCCGGGCGCCGGATTCGATGACGCCGCGCTGATGGCACTCGCCACCACCTGCCCGCGCTGCCAGACGGCCTTCCGGGTCGTGCCGGATCAGCTCAAGATACGGCGCGGGCTGGTGCGCTGCGGACGCTGCCGGCATGTCTTCTCGGGCCTCGATTCGCTGCGCTACGTCGGCGATGCCGCGGCGGCGCCCGCCTCGCCCCCGATCTCGACAGCATCGCCTGCCGAGGCTTTTCCGGCGCCGGCCGTCCCTCTGGCAGCCGCGCCGATGACCAAGCCAGCGCTGGCGCCCGTCGACCCCGCCGCGCCCGAAACCCTGATGTTCGTCGAGCCGAACGATTCCTCGATGCCGAGCGGCCGCCTCGCAAGGGCGGGCGACGAACTCGAACTCGAGGGCCTCGATGACATCGACCTGCTCGATGACCGGCTCCACGGCGAGCCGCCGCGAGCACCGGCGGCTGCGCCGGGGCCGATGGCTGCGCCAGGACCGATGGCTGCGCCAGGGCCGACGGCTGCGCCGAGGCTGGCAGCGCCAACCGGGGCGGGGGCGGCAGCAGCTGGTGCATCATCGATGCCGACCGCGGTGTCCGCCTTCGTCCGCGCACCGAACGAGGCCGATTCGCCAACCGGGGCATCGACTCCCGCGGGAGAGCTGCCGCCGGATGCCGCGTCGACCGACCCGATCGACAATGCCCCGGAAGCCTGGTCCGTGGCGGTACTCGATCCGGGCACCGACGGGCGCGAGCCGCGGCCCGACGGCGCCCCCGCCGAGGCGGTTGACTTCTTTGCCCCACCCTCGCGAGCCGGCGGATTCGTGAGCCGCGGCAACGCGGTCGCGGCGCTCGCCAGCGTGGTGCTCGGCGCGGCGCTGGTTGTGCAGCTCGCCGTGGTTGGTCGCGACTGGCTGGGAGCCACGGTACCCGGTTTCGAAAGCACGCTGACGGCATTCGCCTCGGTGACCGGCGTCGCGGTCGCTGCGCCGAGGGCGCTCGATGCGCTGACGCTCGAGTCCTTCGATGTGCATGCCGGCGCCAGTCCCGATTCGCTGGTGATGAACGCGCTGCTGCGCAATCGGGCAGCGCACCGGGTTCGCTGGCCGTCGATGGAGCTCACGCTCACCGATGCCGCCGGCGCGCTGATCGTGCGCAAGGTGATCGCACCCGACGAGTATCTTCCCGCCGGCCAGGTGCTCGCGGGGGCCCCCGCGACGCGCGAACTGCCGCTGCAGGTGGCGCTCGAGACCGTCGGCATCCAGCCGGCCGGCTACAACGTCAAGCTGTTCTATCCCTGAAACCGTGGCGCGGCCGTGCGCGGCCCGACCCTGCCGGAATCCCGATCCATGTCAACGCAGCGCATCCTCATCAGCGGTTCGGTGGCCTACGACACCATCATGGTGTTCGACGGGCACTTCAAGGACCACATCCTGCCCGACCGCGTCCACATGCTGAACGTGGCCTTCCTGACACCGCGGCTCAAGCGTGAATTCGGCGGCTGCGCGGCGAACATCGCCTACACGCTGAAGGCGCTCGGCGGCACGCCGACTATCCTCGCGACCGTCGGCCAGGATGGGCAGCCCTATCTCGAACGGCTGGCCAGCCTGGGCATCGACGTCAGCGTGGTGCGTCTTCTGCCCGAGACCTGGACCGCGCAGGCCTTCATCACGACCGATCTGGCCGACAATCAGATCACCGCCTTCCACCCCGGCGCGATGAACGAGGCCCACGAGGTGAGCGCCCAGGGCATGACGGCCGCCTTCGGCATCGTCGCCCCCAATGGCAAGCTCGCGATGCAGACCCATGCGCGTCAGTTCGCGGCCGACGGCGTGCCCTATCTCTTCGATCCCGGTCAGGGCCTGCCGATGTTCGACGGCGCCGAGCTGCGCGAACTGATCGGTGCGGCGGCTGCGGTGACCGTCAACGACTACGAGGCCAGCATGCTGGTCGAGCGCACCGGGTGGTCGGAGGCCGAGATCGCCGGACGGGTTCAGGCGCTGGTGGTCACGCGCGGCGCGGAAGGCTGTCAGGTATGGCAGGGCGATCGCTGCGACACCGTCGCGGCAGCGCCGATCGGCGAGGCGAAGGACCCCACCGGCTGCGGCGATGCGTTCCGCGGCGGCCTGCTCTACGGGCTGTCGCAGGGCTGGGACTGGATCCGGGCCGCCCGCCTGGGCAGCGTGATGGGCGCGATCAAGATCGAGAGTCAGGGCGCCCAGAATCACCAGATCTCGCGCGCAGGTGTCGCTGCGCGCCACGAGCAGGCCTTCGGGGTGAGGCCCTGGCAGGACTAGACGAAACGCAGCAGCGTGCCCAGCCCCGATTCGAGCACCATCAGCAGCGCCTGCGCCACCACGACGAGGACGAGCGGCGAGAGGTCGAATCCGCCTACGGTGGGCAACACACGCCGGATCGGGGCAAGGAAGGGGCGCGTGAGGTGCTCGACCACCGGCGCCAGCGGTGCGCCTGGATTGACCCACGACAGAATGGCCTGCAGCAGCACGAGCGCGATCAGCAGGTAGATCGACCACTTGCACAGCCAGAAGAGCGCGACGAGCAGCACGCCGCCGACCGCGGGCCCGCGCGACAGCATCAGGGCCGAGTAGATGAACGCGAGCGCAACCGCAAGCAGCAGCGCTGCGACGAGGCTCGCGGTATCGAGCCTGCGCGACCCCGGCAGGATGCGACGCAAGGGTCCGACGATCCAGTCGGTGACCGCGTGCACAAACTGCATGATCGGATTGCGCACCGACAGCTGCTGCCAGGCGCCAACCGCTCGCAACACGCAGGCGGTAGCCAGCAGGCTGCCGGCCGTTTCGATGAGCAACCACAGGGCGTTGAGCATGGCCCTGGGATTCTCGCACAGTCTTGACATGCCTCCGGCCGCCATGGCCATCGGCGGCAGCGCTCACCGACCACGAAGGGGCCGGTGAGCCTGGCCAAGACTCAGGGCTTGTTACCGGTCGGGAAGGGCCAGGCCGCAGCCGGATTCGCAGCCGGTGCCGCGGTCGCCTTGCTCGCCCGCTTCGCAGGGGCTTTCTTCGCGGGCGCGGCCTTCGGAGCCGGCGCCTTGGCGGCGGGAGCAGCCTTCTTCGCGGGAGCAGCCTTCTTCGCGGGGGCGGCTTTCTTCGCCGGCGCGACGGCTTTCGCGGCGGAAGCCTTCTTCGCGGGCGCCGGGGCCTTCGCCGCTGCGGTCTTCTTGGCGGGTGCGGCCTTCGTCGCCGCGGCCTTCTTCGCCGCAGCCTTCTTCGCGGGCGCAGCCGCCTTCACGGGCGCAGCCGCCTTCGCGGGCGCAGCCTTCCTGGCGGCGGGCGCCTTGGCGGTCGCGGCCTTCTTGGCCGCAGCGGGCTTCGCCACCGCGGCAGTCGCCTTGGCGGGTGCCGCTTTCCTGGCCGCAGCAGTCGTCTTCGCCGCAACGGGCTTCTTGGCGGCAGCGGGCTTCTTGTCGGCCGGTTTCTTTGCCGCAGCCTTCACGGCAGCGGGTTTCTTGGCAGCGGCTTTGGTGGCGGTAGCCATCGAGGGCACTCCTCAGGTTGATGAAGCGAACACGGAGACCCGTGCCCGGGCACCCGGAGCGCCCGACCAGCACGAACCATTCATCGACGCAAGCCCTCCGACATCCGGGCGCGGCATGCCTGCGCAAATGAATACGGCTTGCCGGCGATGACCCAGCGGGCCAGGCCGGCGCCTTGCGGCCGAACAGGCCCACCCCGGATCCCGGGCGCGGACCGACGCGTCGGCATCGCGGAAAGGACGCATCCGGTCATCGGGATGTGGACCCTGTCTCAATCCCAGCTCAGCGCACCGCCGGTCTGGTACTCGATCACTCGCGTCTCGAAGAAGTTCCGTTCCTTCTTG
>JBIIHU010000056.1:0-16477 GCA_044235405.1 Burkholderiaceae bacterium | reverse complement strand
GCGCCGCCTCCGCCGGGCTTCCGGCGCTCGTGGAGCGCCTACCGCACCCGCTTCATCGACCCGCTGCGCATCCGCGAGGGCGTACGTTTCTGGGGCGAGCATGAAGCCACGCTCGCGCGCGCGCAGCAGCGCTTCGGCGTGCCTGCCGAGATCATCGTCGCGATCATCGGCGTCGAAACGATCTACGGCCGCGTGATGGGCGAGTTTCGCGTGATCGATGCGCTGACCACCCTCGGACTCGAGGATCCGCGCCGGGCCGCGTACTTCCGCGACGAGCTCGCGGAGTTCCTGCTGCACACGCGCGAGGCCTCGATCGACCCGCTCTCGGTGCGAGGATCCTATGCTGGCGCGACCGGCATCCCGCAGTTCATGCCGGCGAGCATCCGGCGCTTCGCGGTCGACTTCGACGGCGACGGCGCCATCGACCTGCGCCGCAGCAGCGCCGACGCGATCGGCAGCGTAGCGCGCTTTCTCGCCGAGCATGGCTGGCGGACAGGCGAGGCCTCCCATTTCGAGGTCGAGATCGACGATGCAGCGCGGGCGCAGGCGCTCATCGATGGCGGCATCGAGCCGAGGGTCCGACCTGGCGAGCTCGCGTCGCACGGCTTGCGCGCCAGAGGCTGGATACCGTCGGAGATGCCGCTCGCGCTGATCGACCTGCCCGACGGCGATGGCCCGACCCGTTACCTGCTCGGTGGGCCAAACTTCTACGTCGTGACCCGCTACAACCGGTCGAATTTCTACGCGATGGCGGTGCTCGAGCTCGCCGACACGCTGCGGACCAGCCGGGCGCGCTGAGCGAACGGCCGATCGGCGCGGCCGCCGGTCGGCCGGACCGCCCGCGCCGCAACCCCGACAACGCGCTCAGCCCCCGGGCTGCGGCGGCGCGTAGACAGGGGTCGGCAAGCCCTCGAAACGCGCCTTCAGCTGCAGCCCGAGCAGCAGCGAGTAGAAGCGCGACTGCTGCAGGTTGCCGCCATGGAACCACAGGCCCGGCTGGGCGGTGGGCTTCCACATGTTGCGCAGCTCCCCCTCCCAGGGGCCCGGGTCGTAGCGGGTGCCGGAGCCCAGCCCCCAGCAAAGCCCGACCCGACACGCGACCTGCGGCGAGATCAGGCGTTCGACCCACTCGTTCATCGGCCCGTAGCCGGTCGCGTAGACGATCAGGTCGGCGGGCAGCTCCTCGCCGGTGGACAGGCGCACCGAGCGCTCGCCGATCGCCGTGACCTCGACGGGGCTGCGCAGTGCGACACTGCCGTTGGCGATCAGCTCGGAGGCGCCGACATCGATGTAGTAGCCGGAACCGCGCCGCATGTACTTGAGGGACAGGCCGGTGCCATCGTCGCCGAAGTCGAGAAGGAACCCGGCCGCGCGCAAGCGCGCGTAGAAGTCCGCATCGATGCTCGCGACCTGCTCGTAGACCGCCTTCTGCAGCCGTTCCATCAGCCGGAAGGGCATCGTGGCCAGCGTGAGATCGGCGCGCTCGGTGGTGATGCCGGCCTTCAGTGCCTGCTCGGAGAAGAGCCGGCCCCAGCCGATGTTCATCAGGGTCTCGGAGCGGACCACGAGCGTGGAGGAGCGCTGCAGCAGCGTGACTTCCGCGCCATGCTCCCAGAGGTCGGCGCAGATGTCGTGGGCCGAGTTGTTGGAGCCGACCACCACGCAGCGCCGACCGGCCCAGTCCTGGCCGCCGGTGTAGGCGCTGGAGTGCAGCTGCACGCCCTGAAAAGCTTCCGCGCCGGGAAACGCGGGCAGCTTCGGCACGCCGGACATGCCCGTGGCGAGCACGAGCTCGCGCGGCCGCAGTTCGATCGCCCTGCCCTCGCGCAGCACCTCGACGCGCCAGTGCCCGGCCGTATCGTCCCAGACGGCGCCGCGGCATTCGGTCGAGCTCCAGTAGTCGAGCTCCATCACGCGCGTGTACATCTCGAGCCAGTCGCCCATCCTGTCCTTGGGGGTGAAGACAGGCCAGTGATCGGGAAAGGGCAGATAGGGCAGGTGGTCGTACCAGACCGGATCGTGCAGGCACAGCGAGCGATAGCGGCGGCGCCAGGCGTCGCCGGGGCGGGGCAGGCGATCGATGACGAGCGCCGGCACACGGAGCCTGCGCAGCCGCGCGGCGAGCGCGATCCCGCCCTGGCCGCCCCCGACGATCAGCACCTGCGGCTGCTCGTCGATTCCGAAGGCGGCGACATGCGCCTCGCGCTCCTCCAGCCAGCTTCGTCGGCCCCGCTGCACGCCATGCTCGACGCCGCGGGGGCGGGTCTCGCCGCGCGCTTCCTCGAAGCCCTTCAGCTCGGCCAGCGTGGTAAGGAGGGTCCACCCGAGCCCGCCCTTGAGCCGCAGGTGCCCCTGGCCCCGTCCGAGCGCGGTCTCGAACGCGAACCAGCCCTCGACGACGCCGTCGCGCTCGACAGCCTCGCCGACGAGTCGGAACGAGGCGGGTCGGGCCGTCGGCAGCACGGCCCGCAGCATGCGCCCGATCGCCTCCCGGCCTTCCTCGGTGCGGATGTTCCAGGTGAGCGCGACCAGGTCGCGCCACCAGCACTCGGGCCCGAAACAGGCTGCGGCGGCGTCGGCATCGCCCCCGGCGAGGGCCACCTCGAGGCGGGCGAGCCACTGGCTGGCGACGTCGGTGACATGGGGATCGGTCATGGTCTGCTCCTGACGGAGGCCGCGGGGACGGCCATCGAGGGGGGCGGCGTGCTCGGCGGGCCATGCAAGGCCCGCGCCCCGCGCCGCGTGCGGGGTTCATTCACCGCGTCAGTCCTCGACGGGCTCGATCACGCGTCGCTGGCGAAGCGCCATGACCACGCCGGTGACCACGATCAGCGCGATGCCGGTCAGCGCGATCGCGTCGGGCACCGCGCCGAAGACGAAGAACCCGAGGAAGAGCGCGATCACGATATGCGCATAGGTGAAGGGAGCCAACAGCGATGCCGGTGCCACCTTCAGCGCCTGCACCAGCAGCAGATGGCCGAAACCGCCGAGTCCGCCGACGAGAATCATCAGCGCGAGATCGGCGGGTCGCTGCGGCATCGCCCAGAAGAAAGGCAACGGCAACGACATCAGCAGCGTGGCGCCTAGGGCGCCGATGAACTGCGTGGTGCGGCCGTCGTCGATCGTGGCCAGGCGCCGCGTGAGGATCTGGTAGGCCGCGTAACACAGCGCGCTGCCCAGCGGCAGCAGGGCCGCCCAGCTGAAGATCGCCCCGCCCGGACGCACGATCAGCAGCACGCCGGCGAAACTGACCGCGAGCGCCCAGCCGGTGCCGGCCGGCGCGCGCTCGCCCAGCAGTCTGACCGCGAAAATCGCCACGAGGATCGGCGCGACCGCCGACAGCGACGCGGCCTCGGCCAGCGGCAGGTGCGGCAGCCCGGCGAAGAAGCAGAGCGACGACACGCCGAGAATGGCGCCGCGCACCCACTGCAGGCCGGGCCGGCGCGAGCGCACGAGCCGCAGGCCCATGGAAGGCCCCATGAACGCGACGATGAGCAGCGCATTGAAGAAGTAGCGCGCCCAGACGATCATCGCCACCGGGTTGCGCTCGGCGAGGGTCTTGACGATGGCCTCCATCACCGCGAAGCAGCTCACCGCGCAAATCAGCAGCGCGATGCCGCGGACCGGGTGCGTCCCGGCCGCGAGAACCGGGGGGCTCACGCCGGAAACACGCCGGTGGACAGGTAGCGGTCGCCCCGATCGCAGACGATGAACACGATGGTGGCGTCGCGCACCTCCTCGGCGATGCGCAGCGCGATGCAGCAGGCGCCGGCCGCGGAGATGCCGCAGAAGACGCCCTCCTCGGCCGCGAGCCGCCGCGCCATCGCCTCGGCGTCGGCCTGCGACACCGACTCGACCCGGTCGACGATCGCATGCTGGTAGATGCGCGGCATGTAGGCCTGCGGCCACTTGCGAATGCCAGGGATCGACGAGCCCTCCTCGGGCTGCGCGCCGACAATGCAGACCTGCGGATTGCGCTCCTTAAGGAATCGCGACACGCCGGTGATGGTGCCGGTGGTGCCCATCGCCGACACGAAGTGGGTGATCTGGCCGCGGGTATCGTCCCAGAGCTCGGGCCCGGTGGTCTCGTAGTGGGCGGCCCAGTTGTCGTCGTTGGCGAACTGGTCGAGGACGCGGCCCTTGCCTTCGGCCTGCATGCGGTCGGCGAGATCCCGGGCCCCCTCCATGCCATGCTCGCGCGAGACCAGGATGAGCTCGGCCCCGTAGGCCTTCATCGACTGCCGGCGCTCGACCGACAGGTTGTCGGGCATGATCAGGACCATCCGGTAGCCCTTGATGGCGGCGGCCATCGCCAGCGCGATGCCGGTGTTGCCCGAGGTGGCCTCGATCAGGGTGTCGCCGGGCCGGATGTCACCGCGGGCCTCGGCGCGGGCGATCATCGCGAGCGCCGGCCGGTCCTTGACCGATCCGGCCGGGTTGTTGCCCTCGAGCTTGCCGAGGATGACATTGCCCCGCGCGGCGTTGCCCGGGCCGGGCAGGCGCTGCAGGCGCACGAGCGGGGTTCGGCCGATGGTCTGGTCGATCGTGGGGTAGTCGGGTCGATGCATGTCGGAGGACGCTCGCGCGCCGGTTCAGTGGCTGACCGGCTGCGCGTCGGGCAGCCTGGTCACGGAAGGCAGGTCGGCCGCGAGGATCGCCGCGCGCAGCGCTTCGACCGCCCGAGGCCGGGGGAAACTCTTTCGCCAGGCGAGCGACACCCGGCGCAGCGGCACCGGCGCCTCGAAGGGCAGGTAGCGCAGCAGCTCGTCGTCGGCGCCCGCCTCGGGTCGGGCCATCGCCGGCAGCACCGTGATGCCGATGCCGGTAGCAACCATGTGCCGGATCGTCTCGAGCGAGGAGCCTTCGAAGGTCTTCTGGATGCCCGCCGACGCCTGCGAGAAGCGCGACAGCTCCGGGCAGACTTCGAGGACGTGATCCCGAAAACAGTGGCCCGCGCCGAGCAGCAGCATGGTTTCCGACTTGAGCTCGCGCGAGCCGATCGCGCTGCGCCCCGCCCAGGCATGCCCGCCCGGCACCGCGACGACGAAGGGCTCGTCGTAGAGGGCCTGGGTGACCAGCCCGTGGTCGGGAAAGGGATCGGCAAGGATCGCGACATCGAGGTCGCCCTGCCGTAGCAGCTCGAGCAGGCGAACCGTGAAGTGCTCCTGCAGCAGCAGGGGCATCTGAGGGAACTCGGCGATGAGCCGCGGCACCAGGCGCGGAAGCAGGTACGGACCGATGGTGTAGATAACCCCGACGCGCAGCGGCCCGGCGAGCGGGTCGGCACCCTGTCGGGCGATCTCGCGCAGCATGTGCGCCTGCTCGAGCACGCGCCGGGCCTGCTCGACGATGCGCTCGCCGATCGGGGTCACGGCAACTTCGCCGTGGCTGCGCTCGAAAAGCCGCAACGCAAGCTCCTCCTCGAGCTTGCGGATGGCCACGGACAGCGTGGGCTGGCTGACGAAGCAGGCTTCGGCGGCACGCCCGAAGTGGCGCTCCCTCGCGACCGCGACGATGTACTTGAGTTCGGTCAGCGTCATGGCAGCCCATGATCATAGCAAGGGCCGCCGCCGGCTGCCCGCCGAGGCCTTGCGCGGGCGCGGCGGCTGCGGAGCGCTTGCGGCATACTCGCCGCCGACCATGAAACCGCATCCCAATGCCGGCCCGCCGCCGCCTGCGATACCGTCCCCGATCGCGCGGCAAGCTGCCCTGATCGGCCTCGACTGGGGCACCAGTTCGCTGCGCGGCTGGCTCTTCGATGCCGATGGCGGCATCCTTGCCCGCCGCGGCGGCGGGCAAGGGGTGATGGCCGTCGCGTCCGACGGCTTCGCGGCGGTGTTCGAAGCCTTCTGCGAGCCGTGGCTCGCGCTCGCGCCAGGCCTGCCGGTGATCGCCGCTGGCATGATCGGCTCGCGGCAGGGCTGGCGCGAAGCCGCCTATCTGCCCGCGCCTGCGGGCGCCGCCGAGCTCGCCGCAGCGCTGCTGCCGCTCGACGAGCTCGCCGGGCGGGTGTTTCGGGTGGTTCCAGGCGTGGTTGCCGACCAGCCCGACGGGGCGTGCGACGTGATGCGCGGCGAGGAAACCCAGGTCATCGGCGCGCTCGCGGCCTGGCCGGCCGGCGACCGGAGCCCCGGGTGCACGAGGCATTTCGTACTGCCGGGCACGCATGGCAAGTGGGTCGGGGTCCGCGACGACCGCATCGTCGAGCTGCGTACCTCATTGACCGGCGAGACCTGGGCGGCCCTGCGCGACCACACCATCCTCGGACGGCTCTGCGAGGATCCCGATCCCGACGACCCGCAGGCGCAGGCGCGCGCCTGGCAGGCTTTCGACCAGGGCGTGGCGCAGATCCGGGCGCAACCCGGAGCCCTCCTCCACCTGCTGTTTCGCGTGCGCACCGAGGGGCTGTTCGGGCGCCTGAGCCCCGGGCAGCTGCCGGCTTACCTGTCGGGCCTGCTGATCGGCGCCGAGGTCGGCGACGCCCTTGCCTGGCGGCCGGCGAGCAGCGAGCCGCCGGTACTGGTGGGTACCGAGGCACAGGTTCGTCGCCACGCACGCGCCCTCGCGGGCTTCGGGTTGCGCAGCGTGCACGCGGCACCCGAGCGTGCGGCCGCAGGCCTCTTCCAGCTGGCGCGCGCGGCCGGTCTGGCCGGCGGCTGAAGCCCCGCCAGCAGGGCGCGACAACCTACCCGAGATCGCCATCCCCAGGAGCCTCCGATGTCCGACTCCCCCCGACTGCTGATCATCGGCACCGGCGGCACAATCGCCGGTGCCGGTGCCGACCCCGGCCTGAGCACCCGTTACGAGGCCGCGAAGGTGCCCATCGAAGCGCTGGCGGCCGCCGTGCCGGGCCTGGCGGGCGATGCCGAGCTGGTCTTCGCCCAGCCGGTGCAGAAGGCGAGCTACGAGATCGACGCCGTCGACTGGCTCGCGATCCGCGGCGCGGTGCTGGGCGGCCTGGCCGATCCGCGCACCGCGGGCATCGTGATCACGCATGGCACCGACACGCTCGAGGAGAGCGCCTTCCTGCTGCACCACAGTGTCGGCGATGCCCGGCCGATCGTGCTGACCGGCGCGATGCGACCGGGGACGGCGCACTCGGCCGATGGTCCGGCCAACGTCTTCAATGCGGCCCGCGTGGCGCTGAGCCCCCTCGCGCGCGATCGCGGCGTGCTGGTGGTGATGAACGAACGCATCCATGGTGCGGCCTTCGTCAGCAAGCGCCATTTCGCGAGTGTCGAGGCCTTCGGGAGCGGCGGCGCCGGCGAACTCGGCGCGGTGGCCGATGGCGTACCGCGCTTTCATCGCGACCCCGACCCGGGCCTGCGCACACGGGCGATCCTCGCGCCGGCGGGCGATCTTCCGCGCGTGCCGGTGCTCTTCGGCCACGCGGGGGTCGACGCGGCCACGCTTGCGGCGCTGATCGACACCCGGCCGGCCGGGCTTGTGCTGGCCGGCACCGGCAACGGCAACCTGCCTGCCGCCCTCCACCCGATCATCGTCGAGGCGGTCCACCGCGGGATCGCGGTGGTCAGGGCGTCGCGAGGTCTCGAGGGCACGATCACCCGTGACAGTCCGATGTTCCCCGACGCTCGGCTGGGCACGATCACGGCGGGGCGGCTGTCCCCGCAGAAGGCGCGGGTGCTGCTGATGCTCGCGCTCGCGGCGGGCACGCGCGCTGACGCGCTGCAGGCGCTGTTCGACGCCGCCTGAGACCCGCCGGGCCCGGCCGCGCCAGCAGACTCTGCGAACGAATCCTCCCGGCCCGCGGGGGATTCGATCCAAGGTGCTCAGGCCTGCGTGAACGCGTTGCGCCCGGCGAGCCAGCGCGCGATCACCGCCTCGCAGGCCGCGGGATCGCTGTCGAGCAGGCGCGCGGCCAGGTCGCGGGCGACGTCGACGAGATCGGCGTCGCGTTCGAGATCGGCGTAGCGCAGCATCGGCAAACCCGACTGCCGGGCACCCAGCAGCTCGCCCGGTCCGCGCAGAAGCAGGTCCCGGCGTGCGATCTCGAAGCCGTCCTGGCTCTCGAAAATGATCCGCAGCCGCTCGCGCGCGGTGTCCGACAAAGGGCTGCGGTACAGCAGCACGCAGACGCTGTCGGCGGTGCCGCGACCGACACGTCCACGCAGCTGGTGCAGCTGCGCCAGCCCGAAGCGCTCGGCATGCTCGATCACCATCAGCGAAGCCTGCGGCACGTCGACGCCGACCTCGATCACGGTGGTGGCCACCAGCAGCCGCAGCTCGCCGGCGGCGAAGGCAGCCATCGTGGCGGCCTTCTCGACCGGCGGCATCCGGCCATGGACGAGCCCGACCGGCATCGGCGCGAATTCGGCGGCGAGTTGCGCATGCGCGTCGATCGCGGTCTGGAGGTCGAGCGCCTCGCTCTCGGCGATCAGCGGACAGACCCAGTAGACCTGCCGTCCCTCGGCGAGCGCCGGCCCGAGCGCCTCGAGGACACGCTCGCGGCGCCGCATGTCGACGAGCTTGGTGAGCACCGGCCGGCGCCCGGGCGGGACCTCGTCGATCACCGACACGTCGAGATCGGCGTAGTAGCTCATCGCGAGGGTGCGCGGGATCGGGGTCGCGCTCATCATCAGCTGGTGCGCCGTGAGCCCGGACTCCCCGGCCGCACCGCGCAACGCGAGCCGCTGCGCGACGCCGAAGCGATGCTGCTCATCGACGATCGCCAGGCCGAGCCGTGCGAAGCTCACCCCCTCCTGGATCAGCGCATGGGTTCCGATCAGCAGGTCGATCTCGCCCGCGGCGACCGCCTCGCGTATCGCCCGCTTGTCGGGTTCGCGCATCGAGCCAGCGAGCCGGCCCACCCTTGCAAGCGACGCGTCGATCCAGGGCAAGAGCTTCTGGTGGTGCTGCTCGGCAAGGATCTCGGTGGGGGCCATCATCGCGACCTGGAAGCCGCTGCCCACCGCCTGCAGCGCGGCCAGCGCGGCGATCACGGTCTTGCCGCTACCGACATCGCCCTGCAGCAGCCGGTTCATCGGTGTCTCGCTCGCGAGATCGGCGGCGATCTCGGCGAGCACGCGCTGCTGCGCGCCCGTGAGCCGGAAAGGCAGGCGGGCAAGAAGCGCCTGAGCGCGCGAGCGGGTCGGCAGCGCCGGCGCGACGCGATCGCTGCGCCGCTGTCGCGCCAGGCGCAGCGAAAGCTGCTGCGCGAGCAGCTCGTCGAGGATCAGGGTCCGCCAGGCAGGGTGGCTGCGATCGGCAAGCGCCTCGAGCGGCTCGGTCGGATCGGGCGCGTGCAGCAGCATCAGCGCTTCGAGCAACGGCATCAGGCCGAGCTTCGCGCGGCCCTCGGCACTCAGGGGCTCGGGCCAGCGAACGCGCCCGAGCGCGGCCGTCACGGCGGCGCGCAGCGCGGCCTGCGCGATGCCGGCACCGGCCGGGTAGATCGGGGTGAGTCGCGTGGCGAGCGCCGCCCCGGCATCGGCCGGCCGGATCACCGGATGCGTGATCTCGAGACCGAACAGGCCGCTGCGTACGCTGCCGTGCGCTCGCACCCGCTGGCCGACCGCCAGCTGGCGCAGCTGGGAGGGATAGAAGTGGAAGAGGCGCAACGCGATGCGCCCGGTGCCGTCGTCGACCTCGGTCGACAGCACGCGGCGCCCGCGACCGGTGACCTCCTGCCGGCGCACCACGCCTTCGATCTGGGCATCGTCACCCCCGCGCAACGCGGCGATCGGCGTCAGACGCGTGAGATCCAGATAGCGCAGCGGCAGGTGCAGCGCGAGGTCGTCGTCGGAGGCGAGACCAAGCCGCGCAAGACGCAAGGCAAGCGGATCCCCGCGCGCACCCGCGGCTGCGGACATGGCGACGCGCGACGACTTGCGGGAGGGCGGCTGCGGTTCGCTCACGACAGTGCAGCCGCCGAGCGGCCCGCTGCGGGCGCGCCGACGGTGTCAGCGGGTCAGTCGAGCACCATGACCGCCTCGACCTCGAAGGCGGCGCCGCGGGGCAGCGCGCTGACCTCGACGGTGGAGCGGGCGGGAAAGGGCTGCGATATGTAGCGCTCCATCACGGCGTTGACCACCGGAAACTCGGCGATGTCCGTGAGGAAGAGCGTCATCTTGACGCAACGGGAGAGGTTGCCGCCGGCCTCCTTGGCGACCGCCCGCAGGTTGCGAAAGGCCTGGTTGACCTGCACCTCGAAGCCTCCCTCGACCAGCTGGCCGGTGGCGGGATCGAGGGGGATCTGCCCGGAAAGATAGACCGTATTGCCGACACGGATGGCCTGCGAGTAGGGACCCAGGGCGGCAGGGGCATCGGGTGTCGAGATCGCTTCTCGTTGCATGGCGGCGGCAGTCTCCTCGGCTTCTTCCGTGATCGAACGAACGCTCGGATTGTACGCCTGCCGGCCACCACCACGGGTGCGACGACAGCAACGGCCTTGAGGGTTCGCCACGTCCGGCTGTGATAGAACCCGGAAAGGCTGGCGTTGCGCCTGCCCGCCGCCCGAAGGGCCCACCGCCGCGCCCTCCTCCAACGACGATCCGCACGCCACGCCCTCGCCCATGTCCGCCCCCGACGCCCTCCCCACGCCCGCGCCCCGTCCGGACACCGGAGCGATCCGCATCCGCGGCGCCCGGCAGAACAACCTGAAGAACCTGGATATCGACATTCCCACCCGGGAGCTCGTGGTGGTCACCGGGGTATCGGGCTCGGGCAAGAGCTCGCTCGTCTTCGATACCCTCTACGCGGAGGGCCAGCGGCGCTACGTCGAGACCTTCTCGGCCTACGCGCGCCAGTTCCTCGACCGGATGGACAAGCCGCGGGTCGATCGGATCGAGGGGGTTCCGCCCGCGATCGCGATCGACCAGACCAACCCGGTGCGCACCTCGCGCTCGACGGTCGGCACGATGACCGAGCTCAACGATCACCTGAAGCTGCTGTTCGCGCGGGCGGCCACGCTGCACTGCCGCTGCTGCGCGCGCCCGGTGCGGCGCGACGACACCGGCTCGGTGCTGACCGCGCTGCAGCGGCGGGCGCAGGCCGCCGGGGACCCGCGTCTCGTGATCTGCTTCCCGGTGCGGGTGCCGGCCAGCTTCGGTGCGGACGAGGTCCATCAGCACCTGCAGGCGCAAGGCTACACGCGGGTGCATGCTCGCAGCGACGGGGACGAGCCGGTGCTCGCGGTGGTGCAGGACAGGCTGCGCGCGGGCAGCGCCGACCCCGCGCGGCTGGCGGAGGCGGTCGAAACCGCGTTCCGGCAGGGCCATGGCCGGCTGTCGGTGCACGTGCTCGCCGAGGACGGCAGCGATCAGGAGGTCTGGCGCTTCTCCCAGGGGCTTCACTGCGCCGAGTGCGACATCACTTACGCCGAGCCCTCGCCCAGCCTTTTCTCGTTCAACTCGCCACTCGGTGCCTGCGAGGCCTGCCGCGGCTTCGGCCGGGTCATCGGCATCGACCTCGGGCTGGTGATCCCGGATGCCGGCAGGACGCTGGCCGAAGGCGCGGTCAAGCCATGGCAGACCCCGAGCTTCAAGGAGTGCCAGCAGGATCTGCGCAAGTTCGCCGCCCGTGCGGGCGTGCCGATGGACGTGCCGTGGCGCCAGCTGAGCGAGGCGCAGCGGCGCTGGGTGCTCGACGGCGGCGACGACTGGAGCGGCAAGTGGCAGACCCAGTGGTACGGGGTGCACCGCTTCTTCGCGTGGCTGGAGAGCAAGGCCTACAAGATGCACATACGGGTGCTGCTCTCGAAGTACCGCTCGTACGCGCCCTGTGGCAGTTGCCGGGGCGCGCGACTCAAGCCCGATGCGCTGCTGTGGCGGGTAGGCGACGCGCCGATGCAGCCTGCGCCCTTCGTGCCGCAGGCTGCGGGCTGGAGCGAGGCACAGCGTGCCGAGCTGCCGGGCCGCTCGATCCACGACCTGATGCTGATGCCGATCGACGCGGTCCGCGACTTCTTCGCCGGCCTGCGCAGCGGCGAGCGCGGCGCGCGCCAGGAAGCGCTCGAGATGCTGCTGGTCGAGATCCGCGCGCGCCTCGCCTACCTCTGCGAGGTTGGCCTCGGCTACCTGACGCTCGATCGCCAGTCGCGAACCCTCTCGGGCGGCGAGGTGCAGCGGATCAACCTGACGACGGCGCTCGGCACCTCGCTCGTCAACGCGCTCTTCGTGCTCGATGAGCCGAGCATCGGCCTGCACCCACGCGACATGAACCGGGTGATCGCGGTGATGCGCCGGCTGCGCGACGCCGGCAACTCGCTGGTCGTGGTCGAGCACGACCCGCAGGTGATGTTCGCGGCCGACCGGATGCTCGACATCGGGCCGGGCCCCGGCGAGCGCGGCGGCGAGATCGTCTACTGGGGAGCGCCCGCGGGCCTGCGCGACGCCGCTACGCTGACCGGCGACTACCTCGCCGGGCGCCGCAGGGTCGATGCCGCGCGGCCTCAGCCGGTGCTGCCGGCCACACCCCGCCTGGTGCTCGAGGGCGCACGCGAGCACAACCTGCGAGACCTGTCAGTGGAAATCCCGCTGCAGCGGCTGGTGTGCGTCACCGGGGTGTCGGGCAGCGGCAAGTCCACGCTGGTGCAGAACGTGCTGCTGCCGGCGCTGCTCAGGGCGAAGGGGCGCCCCACCGAGGCGCCGGGCGCCCACGACCGGCTGCTCGGCGACGACTGGCTGGCCGACGTGGTCTTCGTCGACCAGACGCCGATCGGCAAGACGGCGCGCTCCAACCCGGTCAGCTACGTCGGCGCCTTCGACGCGATCCGCAAGCGCTTCGCGGCGGCGCCGCTCGCGCGCGAGCGCGGCTACACGGCAGGCACCTTCAGCTTCAACAGCGGCGACGGCCGTTGCGCCAGTTGCGGGGGCAACGGTTTCGAGCATGTCGAGATGCAGTTCCTGTCCGATGTCTACCTGCGTTGCCCCGACTGCGACGGCAGGCGCTACCGCGCCGAGACACTCGAGGTGACCCTCGAGGGCCGCGCCGGCGGCGCGCCGATGTCGATCGCCGACGTGCTCGAACTGACGGTGAGCCAGGCGATCGCCCGCTTCGCCGACGACGGCGAGATCCGCACGCGGCTGCAGCCGCTCGCCGATGTCGGGCTCGACTACCTGCGGCTCGGCCAGCCGGTGCCCACGCTGTCCGGTGGCGAATCGCAGCGGCTCAAGCTCGCCGGCTTCCTCGCCGAGGCGGCCAGCCAGGGACTGACCCGCGACACGGGCGGCGGCGGCTTTGCGCGCGCCGGCCGCAAGGGCACGCTGTTCCTGTTCGACGAGCCGACCACCGGCCTGCACTTCGAGGATGTCGCGCGGCTGCTGCGGGCGCTGCGCAAGCTGCTGGCGGCCGGTCACTCGCTGCTGGTGGTCGAGCACAATCTCGACCTGATCGGCGCGGCCGACTGGGTCATCGACCTCGGGCCGGAAGGCGGCGAACGCGGCGGCCGACTGGTGGCGGCTGCGACGCCAGCCGATCTGGCCGCCAACCCCGACTCGCACACCGGCCAGGCGCTGGCAGCCTATGCCCGCGAGATGGCGCTGCGGGCGACACCGCGAGCCGCCGAGCCGGCGCCGCCAGGCCCGGGCTCGGCCAAGGGGACCGCCGAGCCGTCATCGGCCGCCGAAGGGCCGGGGCTGCCGCTGGCCTCGGCCCTGCGCGAGCGGGGCCGCCATTCGATCCTCGTGCACAAGGCGCGCGAGCACAACCTGAAGGGCATCGACGTCGAGATTCCCCGCGACCGGCTCACGGTGATCACCGGTGTGTCGGGCTCGGGCAAGTCGACGCTCGCCTTCGATGTGGTCTTCGGCGAGGGACAGCGCCGCTACCTGGAATCGCTGAACGCGTACGCGCGGCAGTTCGTGCAGCCAGCCAGCCGACCGGACGTCGACGGCGTCTACGGCATCCCGCCCACGGTCGCGATCGAGCAGCGCACCAGCCGCGGCGGCCGCAAGAGCACGGTCGCCACGCTCACCGAGATCTACCATTTCCTGCGCCTGCTCTACGTGAAGCTCGGCACCCAGCACTGCCCGAAGTGCCAGGTGCCGATCGAGCCGCAGTCCTTCGACGCGATCGCCGCGCGGCTGCTCACCGATTACCGCGATCGCTTCATCGGCCTGCTGGCGCCGCTGGTGGTCAGCCGCAAGGGGGTCTACACCGACCTCGCCAAGTGGGCCAAGGCACGCGGCCATACCCACCTGCGGGTCGACGGGCGCTTCCTGCCCACTGACCGCTTCCCGCGCCTCGACCGCTTCGTCGAGCACGACATCGAGCTGCCGGTCGCGGCGCTGCGGGTACGCGTCGACGACGAGGCCGGCCTGCGCAGCGCGCTGGCCGAGGCGCTGCAGGCGGGCAAGGGGCTGGTGATGGTGGCCGAGCCGCTGGACGGCCTGCATGCCGCCAGCGAGCGGGGCGACGTGGCGGCCTGGGAGGCGGCGAGCGCTTCGATCCGCACGAGGCTCTTCTCGACGAAACGCGCGTGCGCATCCTGCGGGAGCAGCTTCGCCGAACTCGATCCCCGGCTCTTCTCCTTCAACTCGCGGCTCGGCTGGTGCCCGCACTGCATCGGCACCGGCGTGAAGCTGCCCTACGTGCCGCGAGTCGACGAGAAGAACCGGGCCGACGAGGATGCCACCAGCGAATCGATCGGTCACCTGGCCGAGCGACTGGCCGATGCCCAGGCGCGCGAAGCCGCCGAAGGCGCCGACGCTGCCGGCGAGGACGGCGCGCTGGCCACGCTCGAAGCCTGTGCGCCCTGCGGCGGACAGCGCCTGAACCCGACCGCGCTCGCGGTGCGCCTGCAGGGCGTCTCGATCGCGCAGCTCACCGCGATGGCGGTCGGCGAGTGCGCCGCATGGCTGCGCGATGCGCGCTTCAGCGGGCGCCAGGCCGAGATCGCGCGCGACCTGCTCGCCGAGATCGACGCGCGGCTGCGTTTCCTCGGCGAGGTCGGGCTGGGCTACCTGTCGCTCGATCGCGCCGCGCCCACGCTGTCGGGCGGCGAGGCGCAGCGCATCCGGCTGGCGGCGCAGCTCGGCTCGAACCTGCAGGGCGTTTGCTATGTGCTCGACGAACCCACGATCGGGCTGCATCCGCATGACAACCAGGTGCTGCTCGGCACCCTGGAGGCCCTGCGCGACAAGGGCAACACCCTGCTGGTCGTCGAGCACGACGAGGACACCATCCGCCGTGCCGATCATGTCATCGACATCGGGCCGGGCGCGGGCCGCCTGGGCGGCCGGGTGATCGCCACCGGCCGCCACGACGAGCTTCAGCGCCATCCCGACAGCCTGACCGGCCGCTTCCTCGCGCATCCGCTGCCGCATCCCCTGGTCGCACCGCGCGGGCCGGTGGGCGCGGACTCGGCGTGGTTGCGCATCGAGGGCGCCGACCTGCACAACCTTCGAACGATCGACGCGGCGCTCCCGCTGGGCCGGCTGACCGTCATCACCGGCGTCTCGGGTTCGGGCAAGTCCACGCTGGCCCGCGACGTGCTGCTCGCGCAGGTTGCCGCGCAGGTGCGCGCGCGTCAGTCCCGGCGGCCGGCCCCGCCGGTGAGCGGCGCGCGGGCGATCACCGGCTGGGAACCGATCAGCCGGGTGCTCGAGGTCGACCAGACACCGATCGGCAAGACGCCGCGCTCGTGCCCGGCGACCTACGTCGGCTTCTGGGATGCGATCCGCCGCCTGTTCGCCGACACGGCCGAGGCGCGGCTGCGTGGCTACGGCCCCGGGCGCTTCAGCTTCAACACCGCCGGTGGCCGCTGCAGCGCCTGCGACGGCCAGGGGGTGCAGACCATCGAGATGAGCTTTCTGCCCGACGTGAAGGTGCTGTGCGAGGTCTGCGGCGGGCGCCGCTTCAGCCGCGAGACCGACGAGATCCGGGTGCGCGGCCGCAGCATCGGCGACGTGCTCTCGATGAACGTCGACGAGGCGGTGGCCTTCTTCGCGGCCCACCCCGGGATCCACCATCCGCTGCGGCTGCTTCAGGATGTCGGCCTGGGCTACCTGACGCTGGGCCAGCCCAGCCCGACGCTGTCGGGCGGCGAGGCGCAGCGCCTGAAGCTCGTGACCGAACTGGCCAAGGTGCGCCTGCGCGGCGAGGGCGGCGAGGATGACCCCCGGGTGCTGAAGGCGCGGGCGAAGGCGCTCGCCCAGGGCCGCACGCTGCCGCCCCCGCCACACACGCTCTATGTGCTCGACGAGCCGACGGTGGGCCTGCACATGGCCGATGTCGAGAAGCTCATCCGGGTGCTGCATCGGCTGGTCGAGGCCGGCAACACGCTGGTCGTCGTCGAACATAACCTCGACATCTGGGCGGAAGCCGACTGGATCATCGACCTGGGCCCGGGCGGCGGAACCGGCGGGGGGCGCATCGTCGCCGCCGGGCCGCCGCGCGACCTGGCCGGCCGGACCGATAGTCACACCGGCGTGGCGCTGGCCGCATTCCTGGCCCGAGGCGAGTCGCCGGCGGACGCCGGGCTCACCGCCAGAGCCCGGCGTCCGGCATCCTCGCAGGT
>JBIIHU010000055.1:0-16597 GCA_044235405.1 Burkholderiaceae bacterium | reverse complement strand
CGGTGTCGGGGCCGACGACAAGCTTGCCGAAGCTCATCCCGAGCACCGCCACCCCGGAGTTGAGGATCTGCCGGTGCGCGAGCACCACCGCGTCGCAGGCTGCCATGAAGTCGCGGATCTCGTCGTCCGGGATGTGCCGGAATTCGCAGCGTATCGTGCTCGCGAAGCGCCGGATCCAGGCCATGCGCAGGCGCTGCGCCAGACTCTGCTGGCCAGGTGCGATCGCCCAGGTGCCGGCGATCACGAGCCGCTTGCGCGGCACGCGCGCCGCGGCGTAGCCGTCGAGCAGCAGGTCCAGGCCTTTGTAGCCGCGCACCAGTCCGAAGTGCAGGAACACCGTGGCATCCTCCGGCAGGCGCAGGCGCGCGCGGGTGGCTGCCCGGTCGCCCCCCTGCGGGTAGCCGCCGAAGTGGCCGTGCGGTGCGACGATCTCGCGGTTCCCGGGCACCGCGTACCGCTCGCGCAGCAGCCCGCGCGAGGCCTCGCCGTGATGCACGATCAGGTCGGTGCGATCGATGACGGCCTGGTAGACGCCGCGATCGAGCGGGTTGTCCGGATGATCGTGCGGCGCGAGATTGTGCACGGTCCAGGCCAGTCGCGCGCCCCCGGCCTTCAGCGCATCGAGGCGTTCGACGAAGGCGCGCGCCCGCTCGGCCGGAGTGCCGGGGCCGTGCCAGCGGTACAGCTCCTCGGGCCACTGCAGGTGCACGAGCGCGGGACGGTGCCGCGGCTCGAACAGCGCCTGCGGTCCCTCGATGACAGTGTAGCCGTGCGCCTGCCAGGCCTGCGTGACCTCGTCGACGTAGCGGTTGCGGGCGATGCCGTGCGGCAGCAGGACGATGGGGTTCACGGCCGGGCTCCGCGGTTACCGACCGGTCCGCCTAGCCTGTCGCGGCCGCGATCGAGCAGCACGCGCAGCGGCACCCAGGGGGCAAGCATCAGGATCGCGGGATCCATCGCGACGATATCGCGCAGCAGCGCGAGCCGCACCGGCTGGCGACGCCGCAGGCGGTGCAGCACATCGCGAACCACGCCCGCCTGCAGGTGGCGGATCGTGCGCCGGTTGCTCGCGCGCTGCATGTCGGTCAGCCGGTAGATGCGCCGCACCGAGGTCCAGACGAAAAGCTCGTTGCGCAGACGCTGCAGCGAGCGCTCGGTGCCCCAGCCCGCCCCCTGGTAGATGTTGACACCCTCACCGTTGTCGGCATCCACCCGGGTCGAGAACACGAAGCGCGCGCCGCGCTCGCCGAGATCCATCCAGAAGAAGAAGTCCTGGCCGTTGAAGAACTCCTCGCGAAACCGAAGCGCCGGATGCCGGTCGTGGCGGTAGACCACCGTCGAGGTCTGGATCACGCCGCCGCCGTCGCGCACGATGTGTTCGAGCGGCGACACGCCGAGCTCGCGGGCGTGCGGCGCGTGGGGCAATGGCGCGTGGGCGTCCGCGTCGAGGGCGCCGATGCGCGTGAAGTTGGTCGTGCCGGGAAAGTTGAACGAGCACCAGTCCGCGAAGTACGCATCGTGGTCGTCAGCGAGCGCCGCCTCCGCACTCGCCAGGTGATGGTCGCGCCAGGTGTCGTCGGAATCGAGGAAGGCGACCAGTCGCGTGCCCGCGGGCACGCGGTCCAGCGCGCGGTTGCGGGCCGCGCCCGCGCCGGCGTTGGCCTGCTCCACCAGGATCACGCGCTCGCGCCAGGCGGCCGGCAGCCGGGCGAGCTCGTCGCGTGCGGGCACCGGCGATCCGTCGTCGCAGACGATCGCGAGCACCCGCGGGCCCACGGTCTGCCCGAAGGCGGAGGTCAGGGCGCGCGCGAGCAGGCCTGGCGCCCGCTGAAAATGGGGCGTGACGACCGCGATCGTCGCGTCGCTGGCGCGGCTCATCGCACGTGCACCGCGCAGTCGGCGGGCGGCAGCGTGGGCATCGGCGCCGGGCGGCCTGGCAGGCAGGCCCGGGCGAGCAGCTGCCAGCTGCCGCGGTTGCCAGGGTCCAGGCGGATCGCGTGCCACAGCGATCGCGCGGCGACCAGGCGACTGCCCGCCTGCAGGTGCAGCGCGCCGTGTCCCTGCCAGTCGCGGGCCCGGCGCCGGCGGAAGGCCTGCGGGTCGGGTGCGCGCCCGTCGGGTCCGCGCAGGCCCCAGCGCGCGATCGCCCGCTGCAGCACGATCTCCGACCAGTTCTCCGGGCGCGGCTGGCGAGAGCCCTGGGTCAGGTGCTGCCGGTAGGCGACCAGCGGCGCGGCCAGGTAAGCGCACGGCGACAGGCGCGCCGCCCGCAGCCACCAGTCCCAGTCCTCGCCGTAGGGCAGGGCCTCGTCCCAGTCGCCGATCTCGGCGGCCAGCGTGCGCTCGACCAGCGCGGTGCTGGTCAGCACGCACGACTGCAGCAGCATCTCGTGATAGATCCAGCCCGCCAGCCGCGGGTTCGGTCGGGTCGCGTCGCGGTCGTCGAGCAGCGCCATCGGATCGCCATGGCGGCCTTGGGCGTCCGGCAGCCACAGGCGCGCGCCGGTCGCGCCCAGACGCGCCTGCGGCCACTGCGCGAGCGCGGCGAGCTGCAGCGCGAGCTTGCGCGGATGCCAGACGTCGTCCTGGTCGCAGAACGCGATCCAGCGGCCGCGCGCCTCGCGCATGCCGACATTGCGCGCGCTCGACACGCCGCCCTGCGTCTTGCCGATCACCCGCAGCCGCGCATCGCCCAGCGCCAGGCAGCGCGCCGCCGAGTCGTCGCGCGAGCCGTCGTCGATCACCAGCACCTCGAGCGCTACGTCGCGCTGGTCGAGGATCGCGCGGATGGTCTGTCCGATCAGCGCCGCCGCGTTGTGGACAGGGACGACAACCGACACGTCGGGATCGGCGACCACGCTCACGGTGCGCTCCCCGCGGCGACCGGTCGGCGGCGCAGCCGCGCAGCCGCCGCTGTCAGTTCGGGCCACAGCGGATGGTCGAAGCGCCGCAGCGCGTGCAGCCATCCCGCAGTGACCATCGGCGCGGCCACGGCCAGCGCGAGCAGGGGCGCGTCCGGGTACGTCCGGGCGAGCAGCCATGCCGGCAGCGCCAGGCCCGCGCAGACCAGCGCCGTTCGCAGGCTGGGCCCGAGCGCAACCCGCAGCGATCCGCCGGCAAGGCCGGTCGCGCGCCCCAGCGTATGCAGCACCAGCGCGGCGGCCATCCCCGAGGCGAGCACCGCGCCCAGTGCCGCCCCGGTCAGCCCCAGCGGCACGATCAGCAGCAGCCCCGGCAGCCGCATCAGCTGGGCGAGCGCCTGGGTGCGGTTGGCGCGAGCGACCTCGCCGCGCGACACCAGCAGATCCTGCCACGAACAGACCGCAAGCTCGATGCAGGCCGCCAGGCAAAGCCACCCGACCAGCGGCGCGGCCGGCGCCCAGACGGGCCCGTAGAGCAGCGCGATCACGGGTTCGGCGAGCACGCCCAGCACCGCCAGGAAGGGCCAACCCGCGCCGGTGAGCATCGCCTGCACGTGCAGGAACCGGCGCGAGGCCGGCTCGTCGGCGCGCGCGTCCGCGGCGTAGGCCGCGAGCGTGATCGGCGAGAGCGCGCGGCTCACGATCGTGCCGAAGAGCTCGACCAGGCCGGCCGCCCGGCTGAACCACGCAGTGGGCTCGAGGCCTGCGAGCCGGCCGATCGTCAGTTCGCTGACCGAGCGTCCCGCCTGCGTCAGGGCCGACAGGCTCGCGACCTGGACCCCGAAGCCCGCCATCGCTGGCCAGTGGCCAGGCCACTGGGCCGGTTCCGGGATGAAATCGAGATCGCGCGGGCGCGCGGCCAGCGCCACCGCGACCGAGACCGCGACGCCCGCCACCGACGCGGCCACCAGGCTCATGAATCCCCAGCCGGCGAGCGCCGCGCCGACGGCCACCAGCGCGTGCACCGTGTTCGACAGCAGGCTCGCCGCGACCATCGGTCGCGTGTCCAGGCGCCGCTGCGCGGCCGCCAGGCAGACCGCGCCGAAGGGGACGATCAGCAGGCTCAGCGACATCCACCGGATCGCCTCGCCGACGCGCGGATCGTGGTAGACCTGTGCGATCGCCTCGCTTGCCGTGAAGGCGATCGCGGCCACGCTCCAGGACACCAGCAGGTTGAGCCACAGCGCCGCGCGCCGGCGCGAGGGCGTGTCGTCGGCCGCCTGCACCAGGTACTCGCCGATGCCGAAGTCGCGCACGCGCCCGGCGAGCGCCATGATCAGCGAAGCCACCGTGAAGACCCCGATGTCGGCCGGCGCGACCAGTCGGGCTACCGCGATCGATGCGCCGAACTGCAAGCCCGCGCCGAACACGCCGTCGGCGAGGCTCAGCGTGACGGATCGACGAAGCGGTGTCATCGGAGGCGATCGCATCGGGACGGGCGTGGCGTGACCGACCGAGTCACTCGAGGGCTGCAAGGCGCTGCAGCGCCGCGTCGAGCTGCGCGGGGTCGGCCACCAGCCCGCGTGCGCGGCCGAGCACCGCGTCCGCGTCGGCCGTGCGGCCGGCACGACGCAGTTGCAGCGCGAGCCGGGCATGGCCCTCGGCCACGTCCGGGAAGCGATCGACGAACTCGACCGTGCCCTCGAAGGCGTCGCGGGTGCGGCCGATGCGGCGCAGGATGTCGAGCCGGCGCAGCATCACCATCGGCAGCAGCTCGAAGGCGGGCGGCGACTGCCGGATCACGTAGTCGAGCTCGGCGATCATCCGTCGACCGAGATCCGTCCGGCGGGTCGGGCTGGTGCCGTGACGGTTGAATTCGAGGAACTGGCGCAGCGCGTTGCAGTAGTGATGCATGTGCGCCCAGCCGTCGCCATAGCGTGCCAGCAGCGACTGATAGATGTCGGGCCTGGCCATCGAATGCGCGGTGCCGTTGGTGAACAGGCATTCCTGGGGCAGCAGGCGATCCTCGGCGCGGATCGGCAGCGTGCCGCGGCGGCGAATCGCGGCCGGGTCGGCGGCCTCGGTGCCAGGTGCGTCGGCGGCCGCGGGCGGTGCCGGCGCGGGGTTATCGGCGGCGGCGATCGCGACCCCCGGCGCGGCGAGCGCGGCGGCCAGCAGCCAGCGGGCCGCTCGAAGAGGCAGGGCTGTGTTCATCCGGCGACCTCCTCGAAGCGGGCGAAAGCCCCCAGCAGCCAGAGCGCCGAGCTGCGATCACGCCGGCCGCTGCGATGCTCCTCCTGCAGCCTGCGCTCGGCGGCTCCCGGCACCGCGGCGCGCAGTGCCGACCCCTCGCGCGCCGTGCCGGGCTGCAGTCCGTGCCGCAGCCAGCTCGCCAGCGGCACCGAGAATCCCATCTTGGGGCGGTGCAGAAGGTCGCCGGGCAGTTGCGCCGACCACGCCGCCTTGAGGACGATCTTGCCCTGCGAGGGCGTCGCCTTCAGCGCCTGCGGCAGTCGTGCGGCCCACTCGACGAGCTCGTGGTCCATCAGCGGTTCGCGCACTTCCAGGCCGTGCGCCATGCTCGCGCGATCGACCTTCGTGTTGATGTCGCCTGGCAGGTAGGTGTTCATGTCGAGGTACTGCAGCAGGGCCAGCGGCTGATCGGTCGGCGCGCGCGCCGCATGGCGCCGGAACACCTCGATCGCCCGGTAATCGCCAAGGCGCCGGCGGAACTCGGGCGAGTACATCGCCAGGCGTTCCTCCTCGCGCAGCACCGAGACCGAGTGGCAGTAGGCCTCGACCGACGAGCGGCCGAGTGCCTGCAGCGTGGTCCGTGCGCGCAGCGGTCGTGGCAGTGCATCGAACTTCGGCCAGACGCGGCCGAGGGGGCCGAAGACCGCGCGCCGCAGGCCGGCGGGCAGCAGGCTCCGAAGGCGCTCTTCCATCAGGTGGAGCCGGTAGCGGCGGTAGCCGCCGAAGACTTCGTCGCCTCCGTCGCCCGACAGGGCGACCGTGACACGCTGTCGGGCAAGCCTGCAGACCCGCCACGTGGGCAGCGCCGAGCTGTCGGCGAAGGGTTCGTCGAAGAGGCTTGCGAGCTGGCCGATGAGCGCCGGCTGCGCCTCGTCGACGGTCTCGACGACATGGTCGGTACGGTACTGGGCGGCGACGCGGGCCGCGTAGCCGCTCTCGTCGAAGGCGGCATCGGTGAAGCCGATCGAGCAGGTGCGTACCCGTTCGGTCGACAGCTGCGCCATCGTCGCCACCACCACGCTGGAGTCGACCCCGCCCGACAGGAAGGCGCCGAGTGGCACGTCGGCCACCATCCGGATGCGCACGGCCTCGGTGATGCGCTCGCGAAGCTGCGTCGCCGCATCGGCGAGGGTCAGCGACGCATCGGGCTCGAAGCGAGGCTCCCAGTAGCGGGCGATCCGTGGCGCCCGCTCGCCCACGCGCCAGGCGAGCGTGTGCGCGGGCTCGAGCTTGAACGCGCCACGGTAGATGGTGCGCGGGTCGGGCACGTAGCCGAACGCGAAGTATTCCTCGATGGCGTAGTCGCAGAGGCGATGATCGAAGCCCGGCAGCAGCGTCAGCGCCTTGAGCTCCGAGCCGAAGGCGACGCTGCCGTCGGCCAGCGGCGCCCAGAACAGCGGCTTCACGCCGAGCCGGTCGCGCGCGAGAAAGAGCGTGCGCTGCCGTCGGTCCCAGATCGCGAAGGCGAACATGCCGCGCAGCCTTCGCACGCAGTCCTCGCCCCACTGCTCCCAGGCATGCACCAGTACCTCGGTGTCGCTGCGGGTGCGCAGCGCATGGCCGGCGGCCCTCAGTTCGTCGGCGAGGGCGCGGTGGTTGTAGATCTCGCCGTTGAACACGACGAGCACGCTGCCGTCCTCGTTGGCCATCGGCTGGGCGCCGCCGGCGAGGTCGACCACCGCGAGCCGCCGATGGCCGAGCGCCACATGCGGCTCGACGTGATGACCCTCACCGTCCGGGCCGCGATGCGCGATCGCATCGGTCATGCGCGCCAGAAGCGCCCTGTCGAACAGCCGCGGGGCGTCGTTCGCCGGGCTGAAGAGTCCCGCCAGTCCGCACATCTCAGTGACTTCCACGCAGCCCGGCCTGCGGGCCGAGCATCGATGCGTACAGGCGATGGTAGTGATCGATCATCGTGGCGAGGCTGAACTGCGTCACGGCGCGCTCGCGCGCCGCGCGCGCATGCTGCGCCCGCAGCCCCGGATCCTCGAAGTAGGCCTCGATCGCATCGGCCATCGCGCAGGCATCGCCGCTTGCCACCAGTCGGCCGCTGATGTCCGGCGCGACGAGTTCGTCGTTGCCGCCCACCGCGGTCGCGACGACCGGCAGGCCGCTCGCCATCGCCTCGAGCAGCGCATTCGAGATGCCTTCCGCCAGCGAAGGCAGGGCGAGCAGGTCGAGCGCCTGCAGGCAGTGCGGCACATCGTGACGTGCGCCGGCCAGCCATGCGACATCGGCGAGCCTGGCCTCGGCGATCGCTCGCGCGAGCCGGGCTGCCTCCGGGCCGTCGCCGATCAGCGCGAGTCGCGCGTTGCGCGCGAAGCCGGCGTTGCGCGCTCGAACCCGCGCGAAGGCGTCGATCAGCATCGGCAGGTTCTTGACCGCTGCCAGGCGCCCGACCGCGCCGACGACGAAGGCCTGCGCCGGCAGCGCCTGCCCCGCGACGCGTGCCCTCGCGCCAGCACGGTCGGCTGGCGGCCGGAAGCGCTCGGTGTCGACGCCGTTGCAGATCCGGCTGATGCGCGCGCGAGCCACGCCGACCCGCGACGCGAGGTAGCGGTCGATGGGTGCCGACAGGGCCACCTGGTGGTGCACCAGCGGGCGCAGGGCGCGTCGCAGGCGCAGGGGCCCCGCGGCACGGCCGTCGAGATCGTCGACATCCCATCCATGCTCGCCGTGGACCCGATGCGGCACGCCGGCGAGCCACGCGGCCGCCTGACCTTCCAGCGTGGCCAGGTTTCGCGTGTGGAAGATCGTTGGGCGCAGGCGACGCAGCTCGCGCCACAGCCTCGGCAGGATACGCGCGCTCTGCCCGGCGGGGCGGTGCAGCGCGAGCAGCCGCACGCCCTGGCGACCGATGCGGCGCGCGAAGGCGGGCGCGATGTCGGTGAAGGCGATGATCGCGTGATCGGCAAGCGACTCGGGCAACCCGTCGATCAGGTTGAGCAGGCCGTTTTCCATGCCGCCGATGTCGAGGCGGTGGATCGCATGCACGATCAGCGGTCGAGCGTTCATCGTCGCCTCACAGTCCTGCTGCACGGGCCGCGGGAACCGCCGCGGCGATCAGCGCGGCGAGACGATCGCGTGCGCTGGCGTGATCGTCGCGCAGCGGTGTCCACGCGACGAAGGCGACCGACTCGTCGCCGCGACCGGACAGCATCGCGGCCGCGGTGGCGAGCTTCGCGCGCCGCGGATCGGCGTGGCTGCGCCCGTCGACCCAGAACCAGGACCAGACCAGCCAGCGCCGATCGCCACGTGCGATCTCGTGCTCGGTGAGCGCCCCGTCGCTGCCGGTGGCAGTCGGCAGCTGCGAGGCCCGTGCAGGGGCGGTTCGCGTCACGATCCAGCGCGAGTTGCCGTCATCGGGCGGCAGCACCCCCTGACCATGGCCGATCATCTCGGTCCCGGCGTGCTGCGCGTAGTAATGGAAGGCGGCGAGCACGGCGGGGGCGCCATCGGGCGCCGAGCCGATGGCGGTTTCGCGCGCGCCGCGCCAGCCCGGCCGGTAGTCGCCCGCCGCGTTCGCATTGTGGCCAAGCGCATCCTGCAGTTTCGCGATCGTCAGCCGGGGTGTGACCGATGCCTGCAGCGTATGTGCCGCCAACGGTGCGCCCGCCAGCAGCCCGACCGCAGCCGTGGCAAGGGCGGCCAGCCGCAGCGTGGCGCGCGGCGCCTCGCCGGCGGGGCCGGCGGTCGATGGTACTGCCGCGGGCTCGCGCCCGGGGGGCGGTGCATCCGGCATGCGTGCCTCGGCCCAGAATGCCAGCGCCATCACGATGCCGAAGAAGAGCCAGCCATAGATCAGGTGATCGACGCCCGCGGCAAGCCGCATGTCGCTCAGATGCCCGAGCATCACGATGCCCCAGGCGCGAACCCAGTTCGCCACCAGCGCGAGCGCCACGACGGCCGCGACGAAGATCACGCGTTGGCGCGTCGTGCGCTCGTTCAGGTGGACCTGCAGCAGCGCGAGTGGGACCGCGGCGAGCAGGTAGCGCAGCCCCGAGCATGCTTCCACTACCGACCAGTTGCCGCTCGGCAGCACGAACTGCCGTCCCTCGCGCAGCACCGGCACGCCGGTGATCTGCAGCGCCGCGACCGTGACATCGGCGGTGCGATCGATGAGCCAGGGCAGCATGAAGTCACCGAAGGGAACCGCGAACACCATGAAGCCGAGCGGGAACGCGAGGACGCGCGCGATTGCGGTTCCAAAGCAGAGCACGAACAGTGAAGGCAGCGCGCCGACGGCGGCCGCATGCCGCAGCGTATTGACGCCGGCGATCTCTCCGGCAAGCGCACCCAGCGCGCAGCCGCCGAGCGCCAGCAGGGCCAGCGGCGCCGGGCGCGGTGCGAGCCCGGCCAGCCGCGCCCGCTCGCGCCAGCCCAGCCAGAGGCTCGCCAGCGGCACGAGCATCCCGTGCGTGTAGGTCTCGTTCTCCCACCAGATCTCGGCCATCGAGCGCCAGGCCGGCAGCATCAGCAGCACGGCGATGGCGGCCGCGGCGATGAAGATCATCGCGGGGGCGACCGCCGGTGGGGCGAGCGAGGGCAGGCGAAGCGCCGGGTTCATCCGAGCCCTCGCACGAGCTGAGGTCCGAGCCAGGCGACAAGGGTCCGCGGCAGGCGACGCCAGGTCGCGATCAACAGCCGGTAGCGCGGGTTCGACGGGTTGTGCTGCGGCAGCGCTTCGTCGGCGAGCAGCCGGTACTCGTAGGCGAGCGGTCGCGGCTCGAAGCCCCAGTTACGCTTGAAGTGGAAGGGCCCGGAGTCGATCTTGCTGCGCCCGAAGTCGAAGCAGGTGCAGCCCTGACGCGCCGCGTGGCGCATCAGGGCCCAGTACTTGAAGTCGTTGGCGGCGAGTGCGCGTGCGCGCGGCAGGTCGCCCGCGTAGTAGGGGAGGACGCGATCGCCGTGCCGGAAGCTCATCACGCCCGACACCGCGTGCCCGGCCGGATCGCGAACGATCATCACCTCGCAGTCGTCGCCGAAGGCACGCTGAAGCGCCCGCAGCCAGGAGCGCGGAAGCGCGGGCGTGCCATGGCGATGCACGTTGTCGGCATACAGCGGGTACAGCGAGTCGGCATCCTCGATGCTGACCCGCAGGCCGTTGGCTTCGCCCTTGCGTACCATCGCCCGCTGCTTGCGCGGGATGGCCCTCAGGTTCGCGTCGTCGTCGCTGAAGATCGCGCGCTGGAACCCGGCGTACAGACCGCTCGCAGGCCATTCCGGGTGCAGCGTCCGCTCGCAGCGATACTCGATGTGCCCGACACCGATGTCGCGGCCAAGCGCCAGTGCCGCCTCATCGAGTGCCGCCAGCGCGGCGTCGTCGTCGGCCAGCGGCCCGGCGTTCGCGCAGAAGGGCAGACTCGCGAGCCGGGTTCCGAACAGGCGGCTGCGCACCAGCGCGAGCGGCAGCACGCCGCAGACCGCGCCGCCGCGGCGCGCGATCAGGTAGGTCGCCCGATGACGCCACTGCGTCTCGAGGAGCTCGCGCCACGCCCACCGATGGAAGAAGCCCGCGAGCGGGTGCGCTCCGACGTAGGCCTGCCACGCGGTGCGATCGGCCTCCGAGGCGGTTGCGACCGCAACCGATGGCGAGATCGTCGCGGCGTTCATGTGGCGAGCCGATCGGCGTAGACGCGGTCGATGCGCTGCCAGCGGAACTCGCGCAGCAGCCTGCGCAGCCGTGGCAGCGTGCGCGGCAGGTTCAACCGATGGCGCAGCCGGGCGCGCAGGCTTGCTTCGGCGAGCCCTGGTTGCGCCGGGTCGACCTCCCAGGGATGGAGATAGGCGATCGCGGGCTCGCGATCGACGCGGTTGATGCGGCGCAGGCCCCAGGCCGAGACCGCGTAGGGCAGCAATCGGAACCAGCCGCCGCCGGCGATCGGGTAGTTACGGCTGGCGATGCGCACCGTGGCGGGCGGCAGCTCCCAAAGGCCCTGCGGGGTGCGCCATGCGAAGCGCGGGGCATCGGGGCTGCCATAGTGATCGTGCGCCACCGGAAAGACGCTGGAACTGTAGGCATGGCCGCACTCGGCGACGATCGCATGGGCCCACCCGGTCTGCGGCCCGATCGAGAAGCTCGGTGCGCGGTACCCGATGACCGCCGTCCCGCCGATGTCCTCGAGCACCGACCGCGCACGGCGCAGGTCGGCTCGGAAGCCGTTCGGGCCCTGCTCGCCGGCGCGCCGGTGTGCATGGCCGTGGCTGGCGAGCTCGTGGCCGGCCGCGACGATGCGACGCACCATCGCCGGGTGACGCTCGGCGATCCAGCCGAGGGTGAAGAAGGTGGCGCTCGCGCCGGCGTCCGACAGCGTCTGCAGCAGCAGATCGACGTTGGCCTCGACGCGACGCGGGATCGCGTCCCAGTCCGCCGGGTCGATCCAGGGCGCGAAGGCCGAGACCTGGAACCAGTCCTCGACGTCGATCGACAGCGCGTTGACCGAGGGGCCCGGCCGTTCGGCACCCGGGCGGATGGCAGGGTCCCGGGTCATGGCTGCGAATGGATCCGCAGCGTGCGCGTGCGAGGCGCCTCGTCGCGCCGGCTTGCACTGCCGCCCGCGCGCAGCACCCGCAACACCCGCTGCAGCACGTTGTGCGTTGTCGCGGAGGCCGCCTCGAGCTGTGCGAGGCGCGCCTCGAGCTGCGCGATGCGCGCCGCCGCGGCGGAGGCCGCGAGTGTCGCGATCCCCGCCTCCGGCCCGGTGGATGCCGGGCCGCGGACCGACGTGTGGCCGACAGGCTCGGCCCGCGCGTCGGACGGCCCGAGTTCATCGCCCAGCTCGCCCGCCACCTCGCGAATCAGGGCTTCGTCGATCGCGTGACGCTCGGCCAGATAGGCCGACAGCAGCACCCGGTCGCAAAGCGTGTTGATCCGCCGCGGGACCCCGTCGGTGAGTGCGTGGATGCGCGCGAGCGCGCCGTCAGCGAAAGTCGGGTCGTCGCGCCATCCGACGTGGCGAAGCCGATGCTCGACGTAGGCGCGCGTCTCGGCTTCGTCGAGTGGCCCGAGGTGGTAGGAGGCGATGACGCGCTGCCTCAGCTGGCGCATCCCGGGTCGCTGCATGATCTCGCGGAACTCGGGCTGTCCGACGAGGAAGCTCTGGAGCAGCGATCGGGTGCCGTCCTGGAAGTTCGACAGCATCCGCAGCTCCTCGACGGCGCTGGGTTCGAGATTCTGCGCCTCGTCGACGATCAGCAGCGCGCGGCGGCCGCCGGCGTGCAGCGCGCGCAACTGCGCTTCGAGCCGCTGCAGCAGCGTCGACTTGTCCAGGCCCTGCGGTTCGAGCCCGAAGCTCGAGGCGACCAGCCGCAGCAGGTCGTCGGGACCGACCTGCGTCGACACGATCTGTGCGGCCGCGATGTTCTGGCCGGGAAGCCGGCGCAGCAGATTGCGCAGCAGCGTGGTCTTGCCGGCACCGACCTCCCCGGTGATCACGATGAAGCCTTCGCCCTGGTGAAGGCCGTACTCGAGGTAGGCCATCGCGCGGCGATGACCGCGGCTGCCGAAGAAGAAGTCCGGGTCCGGATTCAGCTGGAAGGGCTTGGCGCGCAGGCCGTAGAAGGCGGCGTACATCGGTTCGGCTCAGCGCATCCGGAAGTCGAGGACGCCGAACAGCGCGGTCTCGTCGCTGCTGACGGCGGCCGGCCCCTCGCCGGTCTGCACGCTGCGGCGCAGCGCCAGCGAGGCGCTGGTGCGCGCATCGAGCCGCGCGTTCAGCGCCGCCTGCACGAAGCTCAGCCGCACCTTGAGTCCGGTTTCGGACTGGGCGCTCTCGCGTACCAGCCCTGTCAGCCCCAATGAGTGGCGTTCGCCGAGCGCGATGTTGCCATTGAGCGTGAGGCCGCGACTGTCGAAGGAACCGAAGGCCGCCGGAGCGAGCGCATCGGGCACGCCGAACACCGTCGATGAAATCAGTGTCTCGCGGCGGTTGCGGAACGCGGTGGCGGTCGCCGACCAGTGGCGTGCGATCCATCCCGCGGACACGCTGATGTTGCGGTTGCGCACGAGTGCGTCGTTGATGATCGGCGTGCCGATGACGACGTCGGTGCTCGACAGCAGGCCAACGGCGTTCAGTTGCGCGAACAGGGGGTTCAGGGCCGGCGAGAATCCGCCCGCCGAGAATACCGTGGCCGGGTTGAAGGTCAGCAGCGCCGCGCTGTTGCTCTGCAGGATCGAGCGCGAGAGCTCGGCGCCGAGCACCAGTTGTTGCGAGCGATGGGCGAACGCAAGGGTCCCGGTGTTGCCGAAGTACTGCCGCGCGAAGGCGCCACGCATCGTCGTGCGACGACTCGGCGCCCAGTCGACCGACAGGCCGGGCCCCCATCCGCCGGTCGCACCACTCGCGTTGGCGAGCCGTTCGATGTGCAGGTGGTTCAGCGTTGCGCCCAGGCGCAGCTCGCTCGACGGCACGTAGTAGCCGGCCAGCAGCGCGCTGGTGCTGTCGAGGGAAACGCCGCCGGGGAACTCGCGCCGCTGGCCGCTGGCATTGACCGCCCAGCTCCACGGGTTGAACATCGGTCCGCCGGCCAGGCTCGCATCGATCAGGTGCGCTGTCTGCGCGAGCGCGGCATTGACGCCGCCCGAGGTGTCGGTGTGATCCTGCCGGTAGCGCAGCCGCCAGGTGGCGAGGGCCCCCAGGCGTCCCTGCGCGTACGGCGAGACGAAGGCCGTGCGCAGCACCGCGTTGTTGGCCGCCGAGCTCGCGGGATCCACGCTCTGGACGCCCCCGAGGGTGGCGTTGGTGTTGAAGATCGACGCGCCCGCCTGGACGCCCAGCCAGTCGCCGAGCAGCAGCGAGTCGAGGCTCGCGCGCAGGTCGTGGCGCAGGAAGCTGTCCTGGCGGTCGCCGGTGCGCGTGTCGAAATGCCGCAGCTGCCAGCCCAGGCTGGCCTGCGTCGTCGCGCTGCGCCACGACGCATTCAGGTACGGCGTGATCTCGAGGCTCTGCCGGCTGGCGCTGCCCTGGGTGGTTGCTCCCTGGGTCGAGGCATCCGAGGCCAGCACGCCGCTGCGCACGCCGTACTGCACATCGAAGGTCGGGCCGCGCTCCGTGGCCCCCGGCTGCGGTCTGCCCAGGCTGCCCCCGCTCATCGGCATCTGGCTGCCCGGCATCGTCGGCAGACCGAGCGTCTGCGCGACGCCGCCAGAGGTGGCACCGAGCAGCGCGCAGCAGGCTGCCAGACCCGACAGGCTGCGCGCGAGCCAGGCCCTTTCAGCCGGCTGCCTTGCCATAGCCGTAGCCATAAAGGCCGTAGCCGCCGCTGCGGTTGCCGCGTGCGCGATTCAGCACGACGCCGATCACCTCGGCCGCCCCCTCGATGGTCTGCAGCGCCTCGGTCACCGCGGCCTTCGGCGTGGAACCGGCGGCGACGATCATCACGATCTGGCCCATGTGGGTGGCCAGTACGCGCGACTCGGTCGTGACGAGCAGCGGGGGCGAGTCGAAGATGATCACCCGGTCGGGGTAGCGGGCGCTGAGCTGCTCCAGGAAGCGGCTCATCGTCTGCGATGCGAGCAGCTCCGTCGCGAGCTCGTGGCGCCGGCCTGCGGGAAGGATCGCGAGCTTGTCGACGTTCGTGCGCAGCACGAGTTCCGAGATGTCTCGCGATCCCGGCTCCAGCAGCAGGTTCATCAACCCCGGACCGCCGCTGAACCCGAGCTCGCGCGGTATCGAGGGCCGCGCGACGTCGGCATCGACCAGCAGCACCTGATGGTCGCGCTCGGCCGCGATCGACAGCGCGAGGTTGATCGCGCAGAAGCTCTTGCCCTCGCCGGGGAAAGCGCTCGTGACCATCACGCGGTGACCGTGGCGCACCGGCGCCGGACCCTTGCCGAAAGCGTTTGCGATCAGCGGCCGCTTGATCACGCGGAACTCCTCGCCGGTTCGCGAGGCCTGGCTGTCCGGAACCGCGAAACCGCGGCGGCGAAGCGCGTCGAGGCGGATCGAGACCGTGGTGCTACCTTTCCCGTCGGCTGCGCGCGACGAGCCGGGCTCGGCCCGCGAGCGGTTGCCGCGCCCGCCGGGTTCGCCGCCATGATCGCCGCCACGACGCGATGACGAACTGTGGTCTGCATCGCGTCGCGAGGATCTGCCGCCGCCGATGTGATCGATCGCTCGCTCGATAAGGCTCATCGCTTGCCGACTCCCTCTTCCGTCGCACTCAGCGCATCGGCTGGCGCAGCCATGCCCACACCAGCAGCGCGGCGAAGACCACCAGATAGACCACGGCGCTGCCCGAGAACGCGATGACGCCGCGTCGGGCGCGGTTGCGAAGGTCCGCATCGACGATCAGCGAGACCGTGCCGAACACCGGCAGGCCGGTGCTGGCGCGCAGGCTGCGCAGATCGAAATGAGTCGGTCGCAGCTGATCGCGTACCAGCGCTGCAGCGGCGCCCGCGCCGATCGAGAGCACGAGCAGCACGCCGAGCAGCAGCGGTCGGTTCGGGAACACCGGGTCCGGTGCGGCGCGCGGTGGGTCGACCACCCGGAACTCGCCGATCCCCGAGGCTGCGCCCATCTGCTCCGACAGCGCCACGGATTCCCGACGACTGACGAGCTGCTCGTAGCTGCGCTTCGTGATGTCGTAGTCGCGGGTCAGCGCCTTGTACTCGGCCTCGACGCGCGGCGCGTTGACCGCGCTCGCCTGCAGCGCCGCGGCGCGCGATTCGTACTCGCGCACCCGGGCCCGCAGCGAGGCGACCGAGGCTTCCGATTCGGCTAGCGACACCCGAAGCTGCTGGTAGACCGGGTTGGCAGTGGTGCCCGGCGCACGTGCCGCCTTCGCCGCGGGTGCCGCCTTGGCCGCGGCGTCGACCCGTGCGGCCTCGGCCTTGCGCTCGGTTTCGCGGGCCGATTCGAGTTGCTCGAGCACGCGACGCGCGGCAATGACGTCGGGGTGCTGATCGGTGTATCGAAGCTTCAGCTCGTCGATGCGTCGGCGCAGTCCGTCGATCCGGTCATCGTATTCGGAGCGCTGAGGACGCGACGGCGCGAGTTGTCCCGATGCGCCGGTCCCGAAGGCCATGCCGAAGCCGCGGTCGTCGGCGGCGATCGTCGGCTGCTCCACGGCGAGCTGCTTGCGCAGTTCGTCGCGCGCGTTCTCGGCCTGCGCGAGCTCCATGCGAGCCTGCGCGAGCGCACCACCGATCTCGCTGGCGCGACCGACCGCGTCCTGGTTCAGCGAGGGCATCGCGGCGAGGTTGCGGATCTTGAACTCCTTCAGCGCGTTCTCGGTCTCGGCGAGCCGCTGCTCGTAGACCTTGATCTGATCCTCGATGAAGCGACGCGCCTGGTCGTTGTCGCGCCGGTTGTCGCCGAGGTTGGACTCCACGAAGATCGACAGGAACGACTGCACGACCTTGCGCGCGCGCTCCGACTGGTCGGCGCGGTAGGTGATCGTGTAGAGGTTCGTGCCACCCGCGGAGGCGAACTTGATGTTCGACATCAGCCGGTCGACCATCGCGTCGCGCTCGACGGGGCTGC
>JBIIHU010000257.1:0-5343 GCA_044235405.1 Burkholderiaceae bacterium | reverse complement strand
CTACGACACGTCGGCGTCGTCGATCAGGCGGCTGATCACGGGGTGGTAGCGCTCGCCGTCGCCCGCGGCGATCGCCCGCTCGAACCAGTCGTCGACCAGCTCGGCCGCCGAAGCCCGCACGCCGACCTCGCCGGCCAGCGCCAGCGCATAGCGAAGGTCCTTGCGCGCGTAGGCGACCGGAAAGGCCCGTTCCGGGAAATCACCCGGCACGATCGCCTTCATGCCGTGGTTGCGCAGTGCGAAGCTGTCGGCCGAGCCCCGGGCGAGCACCTCGAAGAGCAGCGCCGGCTCCACGCCGGCCCGGCGACCGATCGCGCGCGCCTCCGACAGCGCGACCACCGTCTCGAACAGCACCATGTTGTTCAGGATCTTGAGCACCTGGCCGCAGCCGCTGCCGCCGCACAGCGAGATCTCGGTGGCGAAGGTTGCGATCCAGGGGCGCAGGCGCTCGAAGAGCGGGGGCTCGGCGCCCACCATCACCGACAGCGTCCCGGCTTCCGCGGCGGCCCGGGTGCGCGCCACCGGCGCATCGACGAAGCTCGCGCCGCGTGCCGCGAAGTCCGCCGCGAGACGCCGCGTGGAAGCGACCGCCGACGTGCCGAGATCGACGATCACCTGACCCGCTCGCGCGTTCGCGAGCAGGCCGCCCGGGTCACGGCACACCGCCTCGACCACCTCGCCCGAGGGCAGCGACAGGAAGATCAGGTTCGCGGTGCCGCCGACCTCGCCGACCGAGGCGGCGGCGCGCACCCCGTCGGTGGCCAGGCGGGCGAGTGGCGCCGGATCGTGGTCGAAGCCGGCGATCGGCTGGCCACCCTTGCGGGCGAGATGACGGCAGATCGGCTCGCCCATGACGCCCAGGCCGATGAAGCCGACCGGGCCGAATGCGCTGTCCATCGCGGAACTCCTCGTGCGGTTCGCTGCCTCGATTGGAACAGAGCCGGGCCCCGACGTGGCGTCGCGCGCGGGACGGCATCTCGATTCGGGCGTAGCATCGGCGCATGGCAGCCCTTTCCGCGCTCCGGCCGGTCGCCCCGATCCTCGTCGGGGCGGCCGTGATGCTCACGCTGGTGATGGGCCTGCGCCAGAGTCTGGGGCTCTTCGTGCAGCCCGCCGTGCGCGACCTGTCGCTCGCGGTGGCCGATTTCACCCTCGCCATCGCCATCCAGAACCTCGCCTGGGGCGCATTGCAGCCGCTGGCTGGCGCCTGGGCTGCGCGCTACGGTTTCAGGCCGGTGATGACCGGTGGCGCGATCGCCTTCGTCCTCGGGCTCGCGGTGCTCGGCACCGCGTCGGGCTTTGCGGCGGTGGTGATCGGCGCGGGCCTGCTGATCGGCCTGGCGCTGGCCTGCTGCGGCTCCGGGCTCGCGATGGCGGTCGCCTCGCGCCCCGTGCCGGTCGCGTTGCGCAGCACGGTGCTCGGCCTGGTCTCGGCGGTGGGATCGCTCGGCGCCATGATCTCCGCGCCGATCGGGCAGTCGCTCGCGCAGTCCTTCGGCTGGCGAACCGGCGTCGCGGGTTTCGTGATCATCGCGCTGCTGGTGCTGCCCGCGGCCTGGATCGCGGGCCGCGTCGATCGGGTCGCGATCGCGCCCGCCGGCGGCGCGGCGTCCCGCGCCGGCACCGCCCGCGATGCTGTGGCGATCGCGCTGCGCCATCGGCCCTTCCTCGTGATGAGCTTCGCCTACTGCGTGTGCGGGCTGCAGCTGGTCTTCCTGACCACGCACCTGCCGTCCTATATCGCCTTCTGCGGCATGGATCCGATGCTCGGCGCGCAGGCGCTTGCCGCGATCGGCGCCTTCAACATCGCGGGCAGCCTCTTCTGGGGCTGGGCCGGCGGGCGCTGGTCGAAGGCGGCATTGCTCGGCCTGCTCTACATCAGCCGCTCGCTGGTGCTCGCCTGGTACTTCGGAGCCGATCCCACCCCCGCCAGCACGCTGGTCTTCGCCTCGCTGATGGGTTTCCTGTGGATGGGGGTCAGCCCGCTGATCTCGGGTCTGGTCGCCGACATGTTCGGTCTGCGCTGGCAGGCCACGATCCAGGGCGTCGCGTTCACCAGCCACCAGCTCGGCAGCGCGATCGGCGCCTTCGGCGGCGGCTGGCTCTTCGACGCCTTCGGCAACTACACCCTCGCATGGCAGATCGGCGTGGGCATGGGCCTGCTGATGGGCACGTTGCAGCTGATCTCGGGCCTGGGGCGCCGACCCCCGCCGCCGGCCGTGCCGGCGCCCGCGGGGTAGCGGGTACAGGCTGGGGTGTCGCAAGCCGTTGTCGTCGATACCGCCCGACCCGGGCCCACCGTCCGAGCCTTCGCGCTGGTTGGCGGCTTCGAGGCGATCGTGCGGGGTACGACGCTGTCGGTCTATCCGCTCGCGCTCTACCGGCAGTGGGCCGATGCGGTCGCGGTCTCGCAGGCCTATCTCGCGGTCGGCATGGCCTCGCTGCTCACGGTGCTCGCGATGCCGCTGCTGGCGCGCCGGCTGCCGCGGCGCTGGCTGCACACGCTCGCGGTCGGCCTCTATCTGGCTGGCGCCGGGCTCGGCATCGCCGGCGGTCCGCTGATCGTCGGCGCGCTGCTGTGCAACGGGCTGGGCACCGCGATCGCCTTCGTCTGCTACAACAACAACGTGCTCGATCACGTCCCCAAGGACGCGCTCGCGCGCCTGGAGAGCCTGCGCATGCTGTGCGCCGGACCCGGCTGGGCGGTCGGTCCGCTGCTTGGCGTGTGGCTGCTCGGCCTGTGGCCGGGGGCGCCCTTCGCCCTCGTCGGCGTGGCCGGCCTAGGCATGCTGGCCGCGATCTGGAGTACCGGCATGGGCAGCCTGAGGGTCGCGCCGCCGGTGGGCACGGCATCGGCCAATCCGCTGCGCTACCTCGGTCGCTTCGTGCGTCGCCCGGAGCTGGTCGCGGGCTGGTTCATGCTGGTCGTGCGTTCCTGCGGCTGGTCGATCTACATGGTCTACGTAGGCATCTTCGCGATCCAGGCGGGTCTCGGCGAGCGGGTGGGCGGGGTCACCGCCTCGCTCGCCTCCTGCGGGCTCTTCGTCACGCCGCTGATGCTGCGCTGGATCCGGCGCCGGCCGCTGCGTAGCGCGGTACGCATCGGTTTTCTGGTGTCGGGCCTGTGCTTCGTCGGCGCGAGTCTGGTTGCGGCGCTGCCCTGGCTCAGCATCGCGCTGCTGCTGCTTGGCGCGGCCTTCCTGCTGCTGCTCGACCTTTGCGGCGCGCTGCCTTTCCAGCTCTCGGTGAAGCCCTCCGAGCGCAGCGCGATGTCGGCGATCCACGGGACGGTGCGCGACGTCTCCAATCTGCTCACCCCCGGCGTGGTTTGGCTGGTGCTGCTGGTGGGACCGTTGCCCGCGGTGTTCGCCGCGGGGGGCGCCGCGCTGCTCGCGGCCTGGCTGGTCGCGGGTCGGATGCATCCGCACCTGGGCGTGCCACCGCGCGAGCGCCAGCGAGCGCGCGCTCGCCTGGCCTGATCCGGAGTGGGTACAATCGCCGGATGCCCACAGGTCAGGCGCCAGCCAGAGCGTCACCTGCCGCAAGCCCCCGACCCACCTGCCGGAGACATCCATGGACAAGGTCACGATCGACGCCGCGCGACACCGCGCCTTCTCGCTGCCGCTTTCCGAGATCAACGTCAGCGATCCGGGCCTCTTCAAAGACGATACCGTCGGCCACTACTTCGAGCGGCTGCGCCGCGACGACCCCGTCCACCACCACGTCGACGAGCGCTTCGGCCCCTTCTGGTCGGTCACGAAGTACAAGGACATCATGCAGGTGGAGGTCAACCACCAGATCTACTCGTCCGACGTCCACCTCGGCGGCATCACGATCCGTGACGTGCCGCCCGAGCACCGCCGGCCGATGTTCATCGCGATGGACCCGCCGCTGCACGACGAGCAGCGCCGCACCGTCAGCCCCATCGTCGCGCCGGGCAATCTCGCGCAGATGGAAGCCACGATCCGCCAGCGCACCCGCAACGTCCTCGACAGCCTGCCGCGCAACGAGACCTTCAACTGGGTCGAGAAGGTCTCGATCGAGCTCACCACCCAGATGCTCGCCACGCTGTTCGACTTCCCCTTCGAGGACCGCCGCCTGCTGACCTACTGGTCGGATGTCGCCACCGTCGACTTGAACTCGGGTGGCCCGATCGACACCGACGAGAAGCGGACCGCCGAGCTGCTGAAGTGCCTGCAGTACTTCACCGGCCTGTGGAACCAGCGCGTCAATCAGCCGCCGGCCAACGACCTGATCTCGATGCTCGCCCACTCGCCGGCCACCCGCAACATGGCGCCCGTCGAGTTCCTCGGCAACCTGATCCTGCTGATCGTTGGCGGCAACGACACCACCCGCAACTCGATGTCGGGCGGCCTGCATGCGCTGCTCACGCATCCGGGCGAGTTCGCCAAGTTGCGCGCCAATCCCGCGCTGATCGCCAGTCTTGTGCCCGAGATCATCCGCTGGCAGACGCCGCTGTCGCACATGCGCCGCACCGCGACCGCCGACGCCGAGCTCGGCGGCAAGCAGATCCGCAAGGGCGACAAGGTCGTGATGTGGTACCTGTCGGGCAACCGCGACGAGGATGCGATCGAGCGGCCCACGGAATTCATCATCGACCGCGCGCGGCCGCGCCAGCACATCTCCTTCGGCTTCGGCATCCATCGTTGCGTGGGCAACCGTCTTGCCGAGCTGCAGCTGAAGATCCTGTGGGAGGAGATCCTGACACGCTTCCCGGTCATCGAGCTGATGGGCGAGCCCGAGCGCACCTACTCGAACTTCGTGCACGGCTTCACCGCGCTGCCGGTGCGGATCCCCGGCTGATGGCTGCCGGGCACGGTGTTCTGGTCGTCGGCGCCGGGCATGCAGCCGGCGCCCTTGCCGCCGCGCTGCGGCAGGGTGGCCACGAGGGCGCCATCACGCTGGTCGGCGACGAGCCGCTGGCACCCTATCAGCGCCCGCCGCTGTCGAAGGCCGTGCTCAAGGGAGAGGCCTCGCCCGACACGCTGCTGCTGCGCCCGGCCGCCTTCTACGACGACAAGTCGATCACGCTGAGACTGGGCGAGCGCGTCGTGGCGGTCGACCGCGCGGCACGTACCGCCACGCTCGCCGACGGCACGGTGCTGCGCTGGGACGTGCTGGTGCTCGCCACCGGGTCGCGGCTGCGCGCGCTGCCGGTGCCCGGCGCCGACGCGCATGGCGTGCTCGAGCTGCGGACGGCCGCCGATGGCGAGCGACTGCGCGCGGCCCTCGGGGCGGGCCGTCGCCTGGCGGTGGTCGGCGGCGGTTATGTCGGCCTGGAGGTCGCGGCCTCGGCGCGCGCGCTCGGCTGCGAGGTCGTCG
>JBIIHU010000256.1:0-5351 GCA_044235405.1 Burkholderiaceae bacterium | reverse complement strand
CCGGTAGCATAATCGCCGCGTCCGTCGCGCGGTGCCGGTTCTCCGAAGCCTGCGCGTTCCCGAGTTGCCGCGTTGTCCCTCGAATCGAGAACCTGATGCCCACCAACACCGGCCGTCCGGTCACCCTGGCGCCTTCCGGCATGGTCGCCTGCCCCCACTCGCTCGCCTCGCAGGCCGGAGCCGACGTGTTGCGCGCCGGCGGTTCGGCGGTCGATGCCGCGATCGCCGCGAGCAGCACCCTTGCGGTGGTCTACCCGCACATGACCGGGGTCGGTGGCGATGCCTTCTGGCTGATCTGGGACGCGGCCGCGCGCCAGGTGCGCTACCTCGACGGTGGTGGCCGGGCGGCGGCGACGGCGAGCGTCGAAGCCTTCGCGCAGCGTGGCCTGAGCGAGATTCCCTTCCGGGGGATCCTGCCCGCGACCGTCACCACGCCCGGGGCGGTGGCGAGCTGGGTCGAGGCGCATGCCGCCTTCGGCCGCGTGCCGCTGGCCCGCGCCCTCGAGGCGGCCACCTCCTACGCGCGCGACGGCTATCCCGTGACGCAGCGGCTCGCCGGCTGGATCGCCGACACCGCCGCCGATCTTGCCGCGCAGCCCGACGCGGCCGCGCTGTTCCTGCCGGGCGGCCAGGCGCCCCGTGCGGGCAGCCTGCTGCGCAACCCGGGCCTCGCCCGCACGCTGCAGGCACTGGGCGATGGCGGCCGGGCCGGCTTCTACGAGGGCGAGGTGGGCGCGGCGCTTGCCGACTACGCGCGCCGCCACGGCGGCTTCTTCGACGCCGCCGACCTCGCCGCCCAGGATGCCCGCTGGGGCGAGCCGCTGCGCGGCACCTATCGCGGCGTCACGATCTACGAGACCCCGCCGCCCACCCAGGGCTTCACGGTGCTCGAGATGCTCAATCTGCTCGAGCCCTTCGAGCTTCACCGGCGCGACCTGCTGGGGCCCGACCATGTGCACCTGATGGTGCAGGCCAAGCAGATCGCCTACCACGACCGCGACCACCACCTCGCCGACCCGCGGTTCGCGCAGGTGCCCATCGAGCGGCTGATCTCGCGCGCCCACGCCGATGCGCGGCGCGCCTTGATGGACCCGGCGCGCGCGCTGCCCTGGGACCGCATCCCGTCCTGGGGCAGCCTCTCCGGCGACACCGTCTTCATCGCCGCGGTCGACGCCCAGGGCAATGCCGCGGCCCTGATCAACAGCCTGTACGGCGTATTCGGCTCGTGCGTCGTCGCCGGTGACACCGGCATCGTGCTGCAGAACCGCGGCGCGTACTTCTCGCTCGATCCCGCCCATCCGAACGTCCTGGCGCCCGGCAAGACGCCGCTGCACACCCTGATCGCATCGCTGGGTTTTCGCGACGACCGCCTGCTCGGCGTCGTGGGCTGCATGGGCGCCGACGGCCAGCCGCAGATCCACGCCCAGACCTGGGTCTCGGTGATCGATCACGGCCTCGACATCCAGCAGGCGGTCGAGGCGCCGCGCTGGCTGTCGGGCCGTTTCGGCCTGGGCGAGGCGCGCGACACGCTGCACATCGAATCGCGCTTCCCGGCCGCGACGCTGGCCGAGCTCGAGCGGCGCGGCCACCTGCTCGACCGCTGGGGCCCCTTCAACGAGCGCGCCGGCCATGCGCACGGCATCCTGATCGATCCGGTCAGCGGCGTGCGCAGCGGCGGCTCCGACCCGCGCAGCGATGGTGCGGCGATCGGCTACTGACGCCGATGACCCGGCCCACCGTCGTCCTGACCAACCCGATCGAGGCGTCGGCGCGCGCCCGACTCGATGCGCACGCAACGGTTGTGGTCGCAACCGCCGATGACCCCGCCACGCTGCGCGAGGCGGTGCGCGATGCCGACGCGCTGATCGTGCGCGCGATGCTGCCGCCCGATGTCTTCGATGTCGGCCGGCGCGTGCTGGCCGCGGTGCGGCACGGCGCTGGCGTCGACCTGATCCCCGTGGCCGCGGCGACCGCGGCCGGCGTGATCGTCGCCAACGTGCCCGGCGCCAATGCGGCCACCGTCGCCGAACATGCGTTCGCGCAGATGCTGCGGCTCGCGCGCCGGCTCGATCGCATCGAGGCGACACTTCGTGCCGAGGGCTGGGCGGCGGCCCGGCCTCTGGCCGACGACGGCCGCGAACTGCAGGGCACCACCCTCGGCGTGATCGGCGTGGGCGCGATCGGCGCCCGGATCGCGCGCATCGGCGGGCAGGGCTTCGGCATGCGGGTGCTCGGCCATCGCCGCCGTGCCGCGCCGCTGCCGGAGGGCGTGGAGCCGGCCGGGCTCGACGAGCTGCTCGCCGCCGCCGACTGGGTGGTGCTCGCCTGCCCGCTGACCGACGAGACCCGCGGGCTGCTCGATCGGCACCGGATCGCCCGGATGCGCCCGGGCGCGGTGCTCGTTAACGTCTCGCGAGGCGCGGTGGTCGACGAGGCCGCGCTCGTCGAGGCGCTGCGCGAGGGCCGGCTCGGTGGCGCGGTGCTCGACGTCTACGCGAGCCAGCCGCTGCCGGCCGACTCGCCGCTGCGCGGGCTCGACCGCGTGCTGCTGTCGCCGCATGTCGCTGGCATCAGCGCCGACAGCATGCGGCGGATGTCGGCGGTGTCGGTCGATCAGGTCCTGGCCGTGCTTCGGGGCGATGCGCCCGAGCACTTCATCAACCCCGAGGTCTGGCCGGCTCGCCGGCCCAACCCCCACGCCCGAGCAGCGCGACCATGAAGATCCGTTCCGTCCGAGCCACCTGGGTCCACGTGCCCATCCCCGAGGCGCAGCAGCATGTCAGCGACTTCGGCCGTATCGCCTCCTTCGACGCCACGCTGGTGCGCATCGAGACCGAGTGCGGCATCGTCGGCTGGGGCGAGGCCAAGGAGGAGGTCGGCAGCGCCGGCAACAACCACGGCCTGACCGCGCTGATCAACCACAAGTTCGGCCCGGCGATCGTCGGCCAGGATCCGCGCGACATCAACCGGATCTGGGAGCAGCTCTACAACGGCGTGCGCGACCACTACGCGCTGCGCGAGGGCCATGTGTTCCCGATTCTCGGCCGCCGCGGCATCAGCGTCTCGGCGATCGGCGGCATCGACATGGCGCTTTGGGACATCCTCGGCAAGTCGCTCGGCGCGCCGGTGTGGCGCCTGCTCGGCGGGCGACGCGCCGCGCGCATGCCGGCCTATGCGTCGGGCGGATGGGCCGATGCGCAGGGCATCGGCGAACAGCTGCTTTCCTACGTGCGACGCGGCGGCTTCCGCGCGGTCAAGATGCGCGTGGGCGTCATCGACGGCGACGTGCGCAACTCGGTGGCGCGGGTGCGCGCCGCGCGCGAGGCGCTCGGCCCCGACATCGGTCTGATGTGCGACGCGCACGGCACCTACACCGTCTCGCAGGCCCGGCAGTTCTGTCGGGGCGTCGAGGACTGCGACCTGCTCTGGTTCGAGGAGCCGGTCACCGCCGACGACCACCGGGGCCTGGCGCAGGTGCGCGCCGGCACGACGGTACCGATCGCGATCGGCGAGAGCGAGTTCACCCGCCATGACTTCCTCGATGTCGCGCAGCAGGGTGGCGCCGACGTCTTCCAGCCCGATCTCGCGATCTGCGGCGGCATCAGCGAGGCGATGCGTATCGGCGCGATCGCCTCGGCCTTCAACCTGCGCCTGGCGCCTCACCTGTGGACCGGCGCGCTCGCCTTCGCGGCGGGCCTGCACGTGACCGCCGCCTGCCCCGCAGGCTGGATCCTCGAGTACTCGCTCGGGGCCAACCCGCTGCTGCACGAGCTCGCGCGCGAGCGCTTCACGGTGGTCGACGGCGAGATCGAGATTCCCGACCGACCTGGCCTCGGCGTGACCATCGACGAGGACTTCGTCGCCCGCTGGGCCGTGCCCGCGCCCTGAGCGAAGCGCTCGCGCGCCGCCGGCCGTGAGCGCCGCGCGGCGCACCCCGTCGCTCGCGGGCCGCTTGTTCGCCGTGCCGTTTTCCCCTGCCCACAGGAGTTCCCCGATGATCCGAAACCGCCGTGCCTTCACCGCCGTCCTCGGGGCCGCCGCCGCGGGTGTCGCCGCGCCGCGCGCCTTTGCGCAGGCCGCGCCCGACTACCCGAGCCGCCCGATCCGCATCGTCGTGCCCTTCGCTCCGGGCGGCGCCACCGACGTGCTCGCACGCCTGGTCGGCGGCAAGCTCGCCGAGGCCTGGGGCCAGCAGGTGGTGGTCGAGAACAAGCCGGGCGCCGGCGGCAACATCGGCGCGGAGGCCGGCGCGCGCGCCGCGCCCGACGGCTACACCCTCACGCTGTGCGCGGCCGGCTTCATGGCGGTGAATCCCTCGCTCTACGCGAAGCTGCCCTATGACCCGGTGCGCGATTTCGCGCCGGTGGCGCTGCTGGTGAAGGCGCCGCTGCTGATGGTCGTGCACCCCGGCGTGCAGGCGCGCAGCGTGCGCGAGCTGATCGACTGGGCGCGGGCCAACCCCGGGCGCCTGACCATCGGCAACGGCGGGCAGGGCACCGCGCAGCATCTCGGCGGCGAACTGTTCACCGCGACCGCCGGCATCCGCGCGGTGCACCTGCCCTACAAGGGCAGCGCGCCGGCCACCACCGACCTGCTCGCCGGCGTGTTCGACGCGCAGTTCGACAACATGGTCACGCTGCTGCCGCATGTGAAGTCCGGCAAGCTGCGCGCGCTGGGGGTCTCGTCGTCGTCGCGCGTGCCGGTGCTGCCCGAGGTGCCCACGATCGCCGAGGCCGCGCTGCCGGGCTTCGAGACCGGCACCTGGTACGGCATCGTTGCGCCCGCAGCCACCCCGGCGCCGGTGCTCGAGCGCCTGAACCGCGAGATCGCACGCATCGTCGCGCTGCCCGACGTGGCCGAGCGGCTGCAGGCGATGGGCCTGGTCGCGGCCGTCGGGCCGCGCGCGGCCTTCGGCGAGTTCATTCGCGCCGAGATCGCGCAGTACAACAAGGTCATCCGCAGCGCCGGCATCAAGCTCGACTGACTGCGATCGGAACCGATACTGTCAGCCTGGCTTGACAGGTTCGGGGTGCGACTCCTAGCGTGACAACCCTGTCTTCCACAGGGGAACCGTCATGGGTGAGCGCTTCGACCTTCTGATCCGCGGCGGCGCCGTCATCGACGGCACCGGCGCGCCGATGCGCGAGGCCGATATCGGCATCCGCGACGGCCTGATCGCGGCCGTGGGCCGCCAGCTCGGCAGCGGCGCCGAGGAGATCGATGGCCGCGGCCTGCTCGTGACCCCGGGCTTCGTCGACGTCCACACCCACTACGATGCGCAGGCGATGTGGGACAGCCGCCTGCAGCCCTCGAGCTGGCACGGCGTGACCACCGCGGTGATGGGCAACTGC
>JBIIHU010000255.1:0-5354 GCA_044235405.1 Burkholderiaceae bacterium | reverse complement strand
CTTTTGCGCGCCGATGCGGTCGTCGAGTCGGGCAAGCAGCTCGTTGAAGGCCTGAACCAGCGGCTCGATCTCGGCAGGCACGCTCGCCGCCTCGATTGGCGACAGGTCGTCGGGACCGCGGTCGTGAAGGCGCTCGCGCACGCGCCGCAGCGGCCGCAGGCCGCGCGCCAAGCCGAGCCACACCAGCACCGCCGCCAGCGGCAGGATCACGAACTGCGGGAAGATCACGCCGCGGATGATCTGGTTGGCCAGGTCCTCGCGGTTGCCGAGCTTCTCGGCCACCTGCACCAGCAGCGCAGGCTCGGTGGTTTCGTCGTCGGCCAGCATGTGAACGTAGGCGATGCGCACCTCGAGCCCGTTGAGCTGGTCGCTGCGCAGTTTCACCCGGCCCGGCTCCGGGAAATCGTAGAGCGCCGGTGGGGGCATCGCGGCGTCGCCGCGCAGCATTTCCCCATCGTTGGCGATGATCTGGTAGCTGATGTCGCCCGCCTGCAGCCCCGGCAGCAGCGCGCCGAGCTGCGGGCCCTCGGGCAGCGGCCCGCCGGCGAGGTAGCGGCGCGCCTCCTGCTCGAGCACCCGGGCGTGGTCGACCAGGGCCCGGTCGAAGGGCTCGTCGGCGAGCGAACGCGCCACCACGAAGGTGATCGCCACCGAAAGCGGCCAAAGCAGCAGCAGCGGCGCGAGCATCCAGTCGATGATCTCGGCGTAAAGCGAGCGCGGCTGCGCACTGCTCGTCCGCGCGTTACCCGATTCCGCCTCCGGCAGTGGCGGCGAGGAATCACGGGTGTCGATGAGATCGCGCAGCGCCGACGAGCCCGCGCGGCCTGCCGGTGTGCCGGGCACCCGGGCGCCGGCGCTCGCCGAGCCGCCCGCCAGCGGGGACTTCACGGATGCTCGGCGTCGGCGCCGGCGTCGAGCGGGCGTTCGAGGCAGTAGCCGAGGCCGCGCACCGTGGCGATGCGCACGCCGCCGCCCTCGAGCTTGCGGCGCAGCCGGTGCATGTAGACCTCGATCGCGTTGTGGCTGAGCTCGTCGCCCCATTCGCACAGATGGCTGACGATCTGCTCCTTGCTGACCAGTCGGCCGACCCGCTGCAGCAGGATCTCGAGCAGGCCCACCTCACGTGCCGAGAGCTCCAGGGGGTGATCGTCGAGCCAGGCCATGCGGCCGGTCTGGTCGTAGCTGAGCGGCCCGCAGCGCAGCCGCGCACTGCTCGCGCCATTGCGGCGGCGAACGAGCGCCCGCACGCGGGCCTCGAGTTCGCTGAGCGCGAAGGGCTTGGCCATGAAGTCGTCGGCGCCGAGATCGAGCATCCGCACGCGCTGGTGCACGGAGTCGGCCGCCGTCAGCACCAGCACCGGGGTGCCGGCGTCGCGGCTGCGCATGCGGCGAAGCACCTCGTCGCCCGCCAGGCGAGGCAGCCCGAGGTCGAGGATCAGGAGGTCGTAGTCATGGAGGCTGACCGCCGCATCGGCCTGGCTGCCGTCGGCGACATGATCGACCGCATGGCCCGAGCCGCGCAACGCGCGGCATAGCCCGTCGGCCAGTACTTCATCGTCTTCGGCCAGGAGGATTCGCATGCAGACTCCTCGGGCCAGTGTAGGCAGCGCCGATGGCAGGGTCAATCGGCCTCGGGGCGCAGCGTTTCGCCGCGGCCCGCGATCGCCCGGCGCAGCGCATCACGGGTCTCGCGTGCGGCCTCGCGCGCCGCGCCCGCGAAGTCGTCGCCAGCGCTGGCATACAGGATCGCTCGCGACGAGTTCACCATCATGCCGGTTCCGTCGGGCAGGCAGCCGGCGCGTACGGTCGCCTCGATGTCGCCGCCCTGCGCGCCGATGCCAGGCACCAGCAGCGGCATGTCGCCGACGATCTCGCGCACTCGCTGGAGTTCGCGAGGCACGGTGGCCCCCACCACCAGCCCGGTCTGGCCGTGCGGATTCCATCGCGTGCAGGCGAGCCAGGCCACGCGTTCGTAGAGCTTCTCGCCGTCGACCTCGAGTCCCTGCAGATCGGCGCCGCCAGGGTTCGATGTGCGGCACAGCAGCAGCACGCCGCGATCGCGCCACTGCAGCCACGGCTCGAGGGAGTCTTGCCCCATGTAGGGGTTCAGCGTGACCGCATCGGCCCGGTAGCGTTCAAAGGCCTCGCGCGCATATTGCTCGGCGGTCGAGCCGATGTCGCCGCGCTTGGCGTCGAGCACCACCGGGATGCCGGGGTGCCGGTCGTGGATGTGGGCGATCAGCGCCTGCAGCTCGTCTTCGGCGCGGTGCGCCGCGAAATAGGCGATTTGCGGTTTGAAGGCGCAGGCCAGGTCGGCGGTGGCGTCGACGATGGCACGGCAGAAGCTGAAGATGGGGTCGGGGCCGGCACGGACCGCGGCCGGGATGCGGGACGGGTCCGGGTCGAGGCCCACGCACAGCAGCGAATCGGCGCGGCGCCAGGCATCGCCCAGCATCGAGGCGAAGGACATGGTGACTCCCTGCGCTCAGGCGCTGAAGAGGTCGTCGGGACGGGCGTTGGCGGATGACCGGTCGGCGCCTGACGACTCGCCGCTGGCCGACGCTCGAGCGCGCTCGCTGATGCCCGGGTAGTGCACCGCGAAGTCGGCGATGACCTGATCGAGCGGCATGTCGGACCAGGTGCCATGGTCGGCGAGGTACTGCATGTGGCGGCGACCTTGGGCGTCATGCTCCTGGTAGAGCGCATTGGTTCGCCCGTCGAACTCGGTGGGCTGCACGCCGAAGCGGCGGCAGAGCTCGATGTTGAAGGCCGGCACCGCCTTCACCCAGCGCCCCTCGATGCGCAACGCGGTGTAGCCGTGGTCGTAGAACACATCGGTACCCATCGTGGCACGCAGCTTCTCGGTGTTGAGGTGGTTGACCACGTCGGCCAGCCCCACCGCCGAGGCGATCCCCGCTGCCCGCGCGCACGCGGCGAGCAGCCCCGCCTTGGGGACGCACCAGCCGCGGCCGGCGGCCAGCACGCTGCTGGCCCGGTAGGCAGGCGCATCGAAAACGAGGCCGTAGGGGTCGTAGCGGATGCGGTCGCGCACCGCGTAGAACAGGGCCACGGCGCGCTCGCGCTCGCCCTGCGCGCCGGCAACCGCGTCGCGCACGAAGGCCTGCACGCCGGGGTGGCCGATGTCGAAGAACGCGGTTTCGGCCAGGAAAGGCGCCGGGTCGGCATCGGCGTCGGGCAGGGCGGGAAGGTGCAGCGCGGGCAAAGGGTACTCCGGGGCAGGGGCGATCCGGTCGGCGATCGACCAGCAGCCATAATACCGCCGCATCGAACCACCCCAGGAGACCACGATGATCCGTTCGTACGCTCGCCGCGCCGCGCTCGCGGCAGCCTTCGCGGCGGCACTCGGCGCCAGCGCAGGCGTCTCGGCCCAGAGCTACCCCACCCGGCCGGTCACGGTCGTCGTACCCTTCGCGGCGGGCGGCCCCACCGACATCCTCGCGCGCACGCTCGCCGCCGCGATGAGCCGCAACCTCGGCCAGTCGGTGGTCGTCGAGAACACCGCGGGTGCCGGCGGCACCATCGGCGCCAACCGTGTTGCCAAGGCGGCGCCGGACGGCTACACGGTGTTCATCCATCACAACGGCATGGCCACCGCGGTGGGCCTTTACCGCAAGCTGCCCTACGACCCGATGACCGACTTCGAGTACGTCGGCCTGGTCGCCGACGTGCCGATGACGCTGCTCGGACGCAAGAACCTGCCGCCGAACAACCTCACCGAGCTGGTCGCCTGGCTGAAGGCCAACCGCGACAAGGCCACGCTGGCCAACGCCGGCCTGGGTGCGGTGTCGCACCTGTGCGGCATGCTCTTCCAGAAGGCGATCGGCGTCGACCTGACGACCGTGCCCTACAAGGGTACGGGCCCGGCCATGACCGACCTGCTCGGCGGGCAGGTCGACGTGCTCTGCGACCAGACCACGCAGACCCTGCCGCAGATCACCGCGGGCAATGTGAAGCTCTATGGTGTCACCGCGCCGGCACGCATCGGCTCGCTGCCGAACGCGCCCACGCTGGCCGAGAGCGGCCTGAAGGACTTCCAGGTGGTGGTGTGGCACGGCCTGTACCTGCCGAAGGGCACGCCGAAGGCCGTGAACGACCGCCTGAACGCGGCGCTGCAGTTCGCGCTCAAGGAACCCGATGTGCGCAAGCGTCTGTCGGAGCTTGGCGCCGACATCGTGCCGGTCGAGCGTCAGACCTCCGACGGGCTGCGCACCTGGCTGAAGGCCGAGATCGACAAGTGGACGCCGATCATCCGTTCGGCGGGGGTCTACGCCGACTGACCCGGGGGCGGGTTTTTCCATCGGCCGGCTGGGGTGCATGAATCCAGCCGGCCGCGAACCAGTCGTGCAGGCGTGCCGCCAGCGGCGAGGCGGCATCGCGGCCTTTCAGGTCGGATGCCTCAAGGGCGCGGGTGTCGGCCAGTCGCCGCCACAGGCGCGTGTCGGATCGCGCGATCGCGAAGGCCTCGCCATTGACGAAGACCGTGCGGTCCCGCCACGCGATGCGGCTGCGCCGGTCGAGTACCAGGCCGTGCGCCAGCACCCCGCGCCACCATGCAGGAACCGCGGGCAGCCTCGCGGGTGGATCGAACCACACCTGCGGCTTCGGTTCGGTGAGGAAGCGCCCGAGAAAGTCGTCGATGCGTGCGCGTGATGCCCGCCACCCGGAAAGCCACCCGGCCAGCGCGTCGGCCATGGGCTCGGGGAGCCGACCGGGTTCCACGGTGGCCTCGCTGCCCCGATCGCCGTAGCGCGGATCGGGTCCGCCGGGATCATCGGCGCAGTCGGCAAGAAAGGCACGCAGCAGTTCGAGGCGCGAAGGCGCCCTGAAGCCCACCGAGCAGGTCATGCAGGAGCCATCGACCGCCACGCCGTCGTGCGCCCATCCCGGGGGCAGGTAGAGCATGTCGCCGGGCTCGAGGGTCCACTCGTCGGTGGGACTGAAGTCGGTCAGGATCTTCAGCGGGGCGTCGGGGTCGAGTCGCGATTCGCCCGGGGGGGCGATCCGCCAGCGCCTGCGGCCCATCGCCTGGACCAGGAACACATCGTAGGAGTCCCTGTGCGGTCCGACGCCGCCGCCCTCGGCAGCCCAGCTGACCATCAGGTCGTCGAGTCGGGCATCGGGCAGGAAGCGGAAGCGCGAGAGCAGCGCATGGGCCGCATCGTCATGCAGGTCGACACCCTGCACGAGCAGGGTCCAGGCGCGCTGTCGCGGCGAGGGCAGGTGGTTCGGCTCGAAGGGGCCGTGCGCCAGGCGCCAGCGGCCCGCGCGCCGCGAGACCAGCCGCGACTCGACGTCGTCGCGGGCGGCGAGTTCCACGAGCCGATCGGTGGACA
>JBIIHU010000254.1:0-5368 GCA_044235405.1 Burkholderiaceae bacterium | reverse complement strand
ACCTCGGCACGCCCGGCGCGGGACCTCGTCAGACCCGGTAGTAGCGCTCGGCCCGCTTCTGGGCTCGTTCAGCGGCTTCCTTGGCGCTCAGCTTGCCAGACGCCGCTTCGGCGACCATGTTGACGACGATGAAGTCGGCGGTGGCGCCTGCCGACGCGTAGCCCAGCCGCCCCGAGAAGCCGGCCGGACGCATCGTCTTCATCACGTCGCGGTAAGGCGTGTGCTTCGGATCCTCGGTCCAGATCGGATTTTTCTCGTAGGCGACCAGCGGCTGCGCCACATAGCCGATCGAGGCCTTCATCCACGCGCCGAACTGCTCCTCCTCCATCATGAACCGGATGAACTCCTTGGCCGCCTTCGGGAACTTCGTGTGGCGGAAGATCATCTGGTTGAAGAAGAGGTGGAACTCGGTGGGCACGCCGACCGGACCGATCGGCATGTTGGCGTGCATGATGTCCGAGGCGAGTTCCTTGACCTTCGGGTCGGTGGAATTCTTGGCGGCGTAGTAGACCGAGATGCCGTTGTTGGTGACGCTGACCTGACCGTCGAGGAAGGCCTTGTTGTTGTTCGGATCGAGCCACGACAGGGTGCCCGGCACGAAGGTGTTGTAGAGCTCCTTCGCGTACTCGAGCGCGCGCAGCGTCTCGGGGCTGTTCAGGACCACCTCGTTCTTCTCGTTGGCCAGCTTGCCGCCGAAGGCCCACAGCAGCCAGTGGCAGAAACCGTTGGCGTCGCCGGTGGCGTTGCCGAGTGCGAAACCACCGGGGGTGCCCTTGTCCTTGAGCGCCTTCATCAGACGCAGGAAGCCGTCGGTGTCCTTCGGGAAGGACTGGAATCCCGCTGCCTTGACCTGGCTGTCGCGATAGACCATCGCGCCACCCGCCGCGCCCAGCGGCACGCCGATCCATTTCTTGCCATCGGGGCGGAGGTACTGCTCGCATACCGGATACCAGCCGCCGTACTTGCGTCCGAGGTAGGTGCAGAGGTCGGTCACATCGACCAGCTTCTCGGGGTAGAGGTTGGCATCGTCGTTGGTCGACAGGATGATGTCCGGACCGCTGCCCACGTTGGCCGCCACCGCGGCCTTGGGACGAACGTCTTCCCAGCCCTCGTGGTCGACTCGCACCTCGATGCCGTACTTCTCGGTGAACTTGCGCACGTTGGCCATGTAGACATCTTCGTCGCCCTGCACGAAGCGCTTCCAGCGCAGCACGCGCAGCTTGGCGCCCTTCTCGGGCTGGTTGTTCCAGGCAGCCTGCGCATGCACGGCGGGCGCGCCGGCCACGGCGGCGCCGGCGGTGGCGCCGGCGGTGGTCTTCAGGAACTCGCGACGCTTCAACTGGCTCATCGATGTCTCCTTGGTGGTTGTCGCCATGAAGGGTCGGCCTCCCTGACCGACCCTGCTCGGGTGCGGAACACGGCCACGCAGGCCGCGCCCCGCGCCGAATCAGATGCCGGGCAGCCGGCTGCCGCTGCCGGCGTCGAACACATGCATCGCGGTGCTGTCGGGCGTGAGCACGATGCGGTCGCCGGGCTTGAAGGTGTGACGCTCGCGGAAGATCGCGCTCAGGCTGCCCCCGCCGCACCGCGCGTAGATCTGGGTGTCGGCCCCGGTGGGCTCGACCACCACGACCTCGGCCGCGATGCCCTGGCTGCCCAGCGCGAGGTGCTCGGGACGCACCCCGAAGGTGACGGGCAACCCGGGCGCCGCGGCAAGCCGCGGCACCGCCACGACACCGCCGCCATCGAGGTCGACGCTGGCGCCATCGGCACCGATGCGCCCTGGCAGCATGTTCATGGCCGGCGAGCCGATGAAGCCCGCGACGAAGGTGTTGGCGGGTCGGTCGTAGAGCTCGAGCGGCGAGCCCATCTGCTCGACGATGCCGTCGTGCATCACGACGATCTTGTCGGCCATGGTCATCGCCTCGATCTGGTCGTGGGTGACATAGACCGAGGTGGTGCGCAGGCGCTGATGCAGTTCCTTGATCTCGGTACGCATCTGCACGCGCAGCTTGGCGTCGAGGTTCGAGAGCGGCTCGTCGAAGAGGAAAACCTGCGGGTTTCGAACGATCGCGCGGCCCATCGCGACGCGCTGACGCTGGCCGCCCGAGAGCTGACGCGGATAGCGGTCGAGCAGTTGCGACAGGCCGAGGATGCGCGCGGCCTCCTGAACCCGCCGATCGATCTCGTCGCGGCCCGCGCGAGCGAGTTTCAGGCTGAAGGCCATGTTGTCGTAGACCTTCATGTGCGGGTAGAGCGCGTAGTTCTGGAAAACCATCGCGATGTCGCGCTCCTTCGGGGCGACATCGTTGACGACGCGACCACCGATCTCGATGGTGCCGCCGGTGATCTCCTCGAGCCCCGCGATCATCCGCAGCAGCGTCGACTTGCCGCAGCCCGAAGGCCCGACCAGCACGCAGAACTCGCCATCGGCGATGGCCACGTCGACACCCCGGATGACGTGGGTGTCCCCGAAGCGCTTGTGCACTTCCCTGATGCCTACCGCCGCCATGTCTCCTCCGCCATTATCGAGTCTTGTCGTGGGCGCCGGCTTGGACGGAAGCCGGGGCCGAATCGATTATGCCCGATAAGCGCGCAGCGCCGGGGCGAAGCGCGCGTGCCGATGCATCGCGCAGTCGCGGCTCGAGAAGACGGCCCTTTCGGCCGCGCTGCCCGCGCCAGGCCTCGAGCTCGCGCGCGCTGAAGCTGCGGGCGAGTGTCTTGCCGCCACGCGCGAGGCCCGTGATGCCGACACCGTCGGCCCCGTAGACCGACACCGCGGCGAGCGCGTCATCGGTCTCGAGGCTCATCAGCTGGCTGCCACGCCCGCCGTTGCGCAGCACCCGCAGCTGCCCCACCTCGAAGACCAGTGCCCTGCCCTGCACAGAAAGGCACAGCAGGCGATCGTCGTCGGGGGCGCGCAGGACCGGCCGCAACGGGGAATCGCCCTCGTCGAGCGCCAGGAAGGCCTTGCCCTGCCGGGTTCGCCCGGCGAGATCGCCGGCTTCGCACAACAGCCCCACGCCCTGCCGCGTGGCCAGGCACAGCCCCGTGCCCGCGGCTGCCGCGAAGAGATGCTCGATCCGGGTCCCGGCCTCGACCTCGACGAGGCTGGTGATCGGCACGCCATCGCCGCGGCTCGGTGGCAGTTGCGACAACGGCACCGAGTACACCCGCCCATTGCTGCCCAGCGCGTAGAGGGCATCGGTCGTGCTCACCTCCCAGGCGCCATCGAGTGCGTCACCGGCCTTGAAGCTCGCGAGCGCCGGATCATGCCCATGGCCGGCACGCGAACGCACCCAGCCCTTGACCGACACGAAGACCGTGAGCGGCTCGGCGACCACACGTCGCTCGACACTGGCACGCCGCGCGGCCTCGATCAGCGTGCGACGGTCGTCGCCGTACCGCTTCGCGTCGTCCTCGATCTCGCGCACCACCTGCCGTCGCATGGCCGAGGGGCTCGCGAGAAGGGCTTCCAGCGAGCGCTTGTCATCGGCCAGACGCCCGAGCTCGGTGTCGATGCGCATGCTCTCGAGCCGCGCGAGCTGGCGAAGGCGGATCTCGAGAATGTCCTCGGCCTGCCGATCGGACAAGCCGAAGCGGTCGATCAGCGCTGGCTTGGGTTCGTCGGACTCGCGGATGATCCGGATCACCTCGTCCAGGTGCAGCAGCACGAGGCGCCGGCCCTCGAGGATGTGGATGCGCTCGTCGACTGCGGCCAGGCGGTGGCGACTGCGTCGTGTCACCGTGTCGAGCCTGAAGGCGGTCCACTCGCGCAGCACCGCGAGCAGCCCCTTCTGCGCCGGCCGGCCATCGATCCCGATGCATACCAGGTTCACCGCGACGGGGCTCTCGAGGCTGGTCTGGGCAAGCAGCGTGGCGAGCAGCTCCTGCGGATCGACCCGTGAACTGCGGGGCTCGAAGACCAGCCGCACCGGCGCATCCTTGCCGGATTCGTCGCGCACGGTATCGAGCACCGCGAGCACCGCCTGGCGCAGCTGCTGCTGCTCGGGCCCGATCGAACGCTTGCCGGGGCGCACCTTCGGGTTGGTGAGTTCCTCGATCTCCTCGAGCACCTTCTGCGCCGAGACGCCGTGCGGCAGCTCGGTGACGACGAGCTGCCACTGGCCTCGCGCGAGCTCCTCGATCGCGTGCCGGGCACGTACCCGCAGCGAGCCGCGACCGCTGGCGTAGATCTCGCGCAGCTCGGCGCTCGACGAGATGATCTGCGCACCCCCGGGAAAATCCGGTCCCGGCAGCAGCGCGAGCACCTGATCGAGGTCGGCCTCGGGCTCGCGCATCACCAGGGCCGCCGCCGCCGCCACCTCGCGCAGGTTGTGCGGCGGGATCTCGGTGGCGAGCCCGACGGCGATGCCCGAGGCGCCATTGAGCAGCATCATCGGCAGGCGCGCCGGCAGCAGCCGCGGTTCGCGCGCCGAGCCGTCGTAGTTGGGCACGAAGTCGACCGTCCCCTGGTCGATCTCGTCGAGCAGAAGCCGCGCATGACGGGTGAGGCGCGCCTCGGTGTAGCGCATCGCCGCCGCGCCATCGCCGTCGCGCGAGCCGAAGTTGCCCTGGCCGTCGATCAGCGGATAGCGCAGCGTGAACGGCTGCGCCATCCGCACCAGCGCATCGTAGGCCGCGGTGTCGCCGTGCGGGTGAAAGCGGCCGAGCACGTCGCCCACCACCCGCGCCGACTTCACCGGCTTGGCGCCCTCGGCAAGGCCCATCGCGTTCATCGCATGCAGGATGCGCCGCTGCACCGGCTTGAGGCCGTCGCAGAGGTCGGGCAAGGCTCGGCCCTTGACCACCGAGACCGCGTAGTCGAGGTACGCGCGCTCCGCGTAGTCGGCGAGCGTCAGCACCGCCCCGCCGTCGGGGGGCTGCAACGCCGAAAAAAGATCGCCCGACATCAGATGTCGACCTCCGCATCGTTGCCCCGGGCTTCGAGCCATGCGCGGCGCGCCGCCGCCTCGCCCTTGCCCATCATCATCGTGAAGCGTGCCGCGGTCTGCGCCGGCCCCGGATCACCGATCATCACCGGCAGCAGCCGCCGTGTGTCCGGATTCATCGTGGTCTCCCAGAGCTGTTCGGCGCTCATCTCGCCCAGCCCCTTGAAGCGCGAAATGCTCCACGCCCCCTCGCGGATGCCTTCCTTGCGCAGCTTGTCCTCGGTGTGGCGCAACTCGCCGTCATCGAGGCAATAGAGCTTGCGCATCGGTCGGCGCCCCTGTGCCGGCACGTCGACGCGGTAGAGCGGCGGCCGCGCGATGCACACATGGCCGCGCTCGATCAGACGCGGGAAGTGCTTCAGGAACAGCGTGAGCAGCAGCACCTGGATGTGCGAACCGTCGACATCGGCGTCCGA
>JBIIHU010000054.1:0-16770 GCA_044235405.1 Burkholderiaceae bacterium | reverse complement strand
ACGAGTCGCCGGATGCGCAGGGTGGGGGTGGGCGCGAGGCGACCGAGGCGGCTGCGGCAGGCACGCGTGGCACGGTAGACACCGAAGGCTCGGGCGACACCGCGTCTGCCGCCGACGGCAGCGCGGTGCAGGCTGCGGTGCAGGGCGAGGTGCTGCCGGGCTACGCCGCGAGCGCTGCCATGCCGGGAACACCGGAAGCCCTCCCGAGGCCGGTTGCGATTCTCGCCGGCGAGGCCGATCTCGCGCTGGCGCGCGCCGCTGTGCCGGCAACCGGGCCGCTGACGGGACCGGCATTGCCGTGGGAAAGGCCCCCGGCGTCGGCGAGGCCCGCGCTGCCCGCGGAGGCTGCGCCCGAGGTGCTGCCGACAGCTCCGCCGACGCGGCTGACCGCCGATGGTCTGCCACTTCGCGAGGTGGCGCTCGGCCAGACCATGCGCCTGATCACCCCGGCTGAACCCGACCCCGATACCGCGAGCCTCGTGCGTTTCGCACGGGCGAACGGTTTCGATGAGACCGCCGTGAGGCAGCTTTTCGGTGCCGACGCCCCGCTGCCCGCCGAGCCCGCCGCGCGGGCGGTGCCGGCGGCATGGATGCTGCCGTCGGGCGCAGCGACGGCGGGCGTGCGAGGTGTCCCGAGCGATGCTGCAGCCATGTCGGTCCCGGGAGCGGGCTCGAACCCGGCGGTCGCGGCTGCCGGGGTACGCATGCCGAGCGCGACCGTGCCTTTCGCACCCGAGCCGGCGCCGATGGCCGCCTGGGTGCTCGCCGCGCGCGCCGAGGCTGCCGGCGCGGGTTCGGGGCCGCGTGGGCGGGCCGGGGGCGGGCCGGAGGGCGGGGCTGTTGCCCGTGCGGCCGGGGCCCTCGATACCGCGCCAGTCGACCTGTCGACACCGCCCGCGCCTGGCGCCACGTCCTCGTCGATCGAGCCGGCCGAGCCTGCCGAGTTGCCCCGGGCCCTCGTCGTCGCGCCGGTCGAGCAGTCTGCCGCCGGCTCGCCGGCGCCATCGGTCGGGGATCCCGCCGAAGGCGCGCCCGCCTTCGTCGTCCGGCTGCCGGAGCTGCAGCACTCCGGTTTGCCCGAGGCGACCGGCGCGCCGGCTGCGTTCGGCCCCGGCACCGAGGCCTTCGAGGAGGCTTCGCGTCGGCTCGCCGACGCCGTGGCGCAGCGGGTGGCCGCCGAGGTCCGCCGTGGCAACTGGGATCTGGCCTTCGCGCTCGATCCGCCCGAGCTCGGTCGGGTCGAGGTCAGCCTGCAGATGCGTGCGGGGGAACTCGACGCCCGGCTGGTGGCTCAGCACGGCATGGCGCGCGACCTGCTGCAGGAGGCGCTGCCCCGTTTGCGCGAGGGCTTGCTGCAGTCGGGCATGGATGTTGCTCAGCTTCAGGTCGGACTCGGTCTGCAGGCCCGGAGCGGCGGAAATCCGACACCTGGCGGGCGTCGGGCCGAGCCGTCGGCCGCGGCGGCGGCGTCGGGCGACGAGGTCGATGCGGTGGTGCCGGTCGGCGAACGGGCACGGGGGCACGAGGGCGGTACGGTCGATTTCTGGGCCTGACGCCTCGCTCCGGCAGACTGTGGTCCGGACCGGCATCGCCGGTGGACCAGGATGAAGGAGAACGTGGTGGCGCAGGAAGACATCGAAGAGGAAGCACCCCGGAAGCTGCGCTGGGGACTGCTGGCCGGCCTGATCGTGGGCATGCTGCTGCTGGTTGGGGGTGGTGTCGCCGGTACGCTGTGGCTGACCGGTTTCTTCGCACCCAAGCCCGATGCCGCCGCGGAGGCGGAATTCGATGCCGCGGCCGAACAGGCCGGCAAGACCGCGGGCGGCAAGGCTGGCGCCGACGCCGGCGCGGCGGCGCCCGGGGGGCCGTCGGCGGGCGCGGGCGACGGTGAGAAGGCCTCCGGCAAGGCCGTACCGGATTCGCCGAAGCGGGTGGCCCGGGCCAGTCCCGAGATGGCCCGTTACGAGTTCCGCTACCTCGAACTCGAGCGTCCGCTGCTTGCCAACATCACCGGCTCGCGCAAGGTGATGCAGGTGCAGATCGCCGTGATGACCCGCTACGATGACAAGGTCTTCGAGCGCGTCAAGAAGCACGAGATCGCCCTGCGCTCGTCGGCGCTCGACATCATGCGCGTGGCCACCGAGGCCGACATCGCCAAGCCGGACTTCCGCAAGGGGCTCGCCGAACGGCTGCGCGCCGACTTCAACGCGGTGCTCGAGAAGCTCGAGGACTTCGGCGGCATCGAGGAGGTGTACTTCACTTCCTTCGTCGTGCAGTAGCCCGCGGCTTCCCGATCCCATGGCCTCGCAACAGCCGCTGCTCAGCCCCGAGGAGATTGCCGCGCTCACGGCGGCCGCCGAGCGCGAGCCGCCGCCTGCCGAGTCGGTCGGGCAGAACACCAGCTTCCCGATCCGCAAGCACGATCTTGCCTCCGAGGACAGCAGCCTCGGGCTGAATGTCGGCTCGCTCGACATGATCAACGAGCGCTTCATCCGGATGTTCCGGCTGGGCATGCTCGAGGTGCTGCGCACGAGTCCGCGGCTCAATCCGGCCCGCGTCGAGATCCTGCGCTTCGGGACCTACCTGAAGGACCTGAAGCCGCCGATGTCGGTGAACACCGTTCGCATGGCACCGCTGCGCGGCCAGGCGATCGTCATCATCGAACCCTCGGTGATCTTCAGTTCGCTCGACAACTTCTTTGGCGGCTTCGGCCGCGGGGTCAGCCAGCTGACGCCGGGCCGGCTGTTCACGCCCACCGAGACCCGGATCATCAACCTGATCCTGCAGGTCTTCTTCCGTTCGATGCGCGATGCCTGGGGGCCGATCTGCCCGGTCGACTTCGAGCACATCGGCAGCGAGATCAACCCGCAGTTCGCGCAGATCGCCGACGAGTCCGACCTGGTCGTGCTCAGCCGCTTCGAGGGCGAGCCGAGCAGCGAGCATGCCGGCGGCTTCATCGACCTGGTGATTCCCTATGTCTCGCTGAAGCCGGTTCGCGACCAGCTGCGCTCGCGCGTGCAGTCGAGCGCGGGACACGACGAGTCCGACAAGGTCTGGCGCCGCGAGCTCGCGCATGCGGTCAACGATGCCTCGCTCGAGATCCAGGTGACCATGGGTCGCATCCAGATGGGCTTGCCCGCGCTGCACGAGATCAAGCCGGGCGACATCCTGTTCTTCCGCAAGCCCGAGTTTGCGCGCGCGCTGATCCGCGAGACGCCGGTGTTCGACGTCGAGGTGGGCACCAGCGGCGCGCAGGTCGCGTTTCGCATCGTCAAGGCCGTCAAGCCGGAGCCTAAATGAGCATCGAAAACCAGGGAACCTCCGCCTTCGGCGACGAGTTCGGCGACGATCCCTTCGGGGGGGCAGTCCCCGACTCCGGCCAGATCCGGCCGGAGGTCCTGCAGAACATCCAGGTCACGCTGACCATCGAGGTCGGCCGCGCGATGATCAAGATCCGCGACCTGATGCGCCTGACGCAGGGCAGCGTCGTCGAGCTCGACCGCATCGCGGGCGAACCGCTCGACCTGCTGATCAACAACACCGTGGTTGCGCAAGGCGAAGTCGTGCTGGTCAACGACCGCTACGGCATCCGCCTGACGCGGGTCGTGCCGCCCTCGGAGCGGCTCGAGAACCTCTGATGGGCAACACCGCCTTCTCGCTCGCGGGCAGCCAGGCGCTGCAGGTGCTGCTGGGCACCGGGCTGGTCATCGGGCTGCTGCTCGCCTTCCTTTGGGTGCTGCGCCGCTATGTGCAGGGCACGCCCGCGATGCGCGCGCAGCGCCGCATCCAGGTCCTGGAGGCCCACAGCCTGGGGCCGCGGCAGCGGCTCGTGCTGGTTCGCGTCGACGGCCACGACCTGCTGCTCGGGCTCACCGGCAGCGACCTGCGCCCGCTGTGGTCGCAGCGCGACGGGATCGCCGCTGGCGAGGCGGCGCCGCGCACCGAGGCCGAGCGCACACGCCGGCGCGCCGATGTCGAGGCGCCCGCACGCGCGGGGCACACCGGGCCGCGGTGGTCGCCTGCCGATCGCGAGGATGCGCCGGCGCGCGACTGGGTGAGCGTGCAATGACCTGGTCGCGTCCGCTGAGGGTCCTGCTGGTCGCGGCGCTCGCGCTGCTGCCCGCGGCCTTCGCGCTGGCCGCCGCGCCGACGCTGCCGGCGGTGACCGTGACGAATTCGCCGCAGGGCGCGCAGTACAGCCTCACGCTGCAGCTGCTCGCGCTGATGACCACGCTGACGCTGCTGCCCTCGCTGCTGCTGATGATGACGGCCTTCGTGCGGATCGTGATCGTGCTGTCGATCCTGCGTCAGGCGCTGGGCACCGGCCAGACCCCGCCCAACGTCGTGATCGTCGGGCTGTCGCTTTTTCTGACGCTCTTCGTGATGTCGCCGATCCTGAGCGACGTCTGGCGCAATGCGCTGGTGCCGTTCATCGACCAGTCGATGAGCTTCGATCAGGCGCTCGCCGCCGCCGAAGGGCCGATCCGGGCCTTCATGCTGAAGCAGGCGCGCGAGGACGACATCGCGCTGTTCATGGACATCGCGCGCAACCGCGCCGCCGAGTCGCCGCAGCAGGTGCCGTTCGCCACGCTGGTGCCAGCGTTCCTGACCTCCGAGCTGAAGAGCGCCTTCACGATCGGGTTCCTGATCTACATCCCCTTCGTCGTGATCGACCTGATCGTGGCGAGCGTGCTGATGTCGATGGGCATGATGATGCTGTCGCCGATGATGATCTCGATGCCCTTCAAGCTGATGCTGTTCGTGCTGGTCGATGGCTGGGGACTGATCATGGGCTCGCTCGCCTCCAGTTTCGCGATGCCCTGAGCGGCCGCGCCCTTTTCCGACAGGAGTCTCGCCTTGGATACCGCCACCGTCGTCGATCTCGCCCGGCAGGCGCTCTGGATCACCGTGATCGTCAGCGCGCCGCTGCTCGGCGTCGCGCTGCTGGTGGGTCTGCTGATTGGCGTGGTGCAGGCCGCGACGTCGATCAACGAGATGACGCTCAGCTTCATCCCGAAGCTGGTGGTGATGGCGCTCGCACTCGCGCTGTTCGGGACGTGGCAGCTCGTGACGCTGATGGACTTCACGCGGGCGATCTTCCAGCGCATCCCGGCGCTCTTCCTGTAGCGGCACGCGGGGACGCCGGAGCGCGGGCATGACGGTCGGCCTGAATCTGCTCGCCGCCGAGGTGGTCGAGCGCTTCTATCTGTTCCTGTGGCCGATGCTGCGCATCTCGGCGCTGCTGGCCACCGCGCCGCCTTTCTCGACCAGCGCCTTCACGGTGCGCCTGCGGGTGCTGATGGCGATGGTGCTCGCGTGGTTCATCTACCCGCAGCACGCGTGGCCGCGCATCGACCCGGCCAGCGCCGCGGGCGTGCTCGAGATCGTCAACCAGATCTTCATCGGCGCCACGATGGGCCTGACGCTGCAGGTGGTGGTGGCCGCGCTGGTGGTGGCGGGCCAGGCGCTGTCTGCGGCGATGGGCCTGTCGATGGCCAACATGATCGACCCGTCGGTCGGCAACGTGCCGGTGCTGTCGCAGGCGCTGCTGGTGGTCTCGACGCTGATCTTCATGGGCTTCGGCGGGCATGCGCTGCTGCTGTCACTGGTGCTGCAGAGCTTCGAGACGCTGCCGATCGGCGCCTCGGTGCTCGACCAGGACGCCTTCGGGCGCGTGCTGCGCTGGAGCGCGATGATGTTTGTCGGGGCAGTGCTGCTCGCGCTGCCGGTGCTCGTGATGCTGCTGTTCATCAACATCGGGCTCGGCGTGGTCACCCGTGCCGCCCCCAGCCTGAACATCTTCGCGGTCGGCTTCCCGGCGCTGATCGCGGTCGGCCTGCTCGTGCTGATGCTCTCGATGAGCGGCATCGGCGAGCGCATCGAGTGGCTGTGGCTGCGTGGCTTCGACCAGCTGCGCGCGCTGCTGCGCATTGCCTGAGGCGTGGCGATGGCCGACGACAGCGCGCAGGAACGCACCGAAGAGCCAACCGCGCGGCGCCTGCAGAAGGCGCGCGAGGAAGGCCGGGTCGCGCGCTCGGTCGAGCTGCCCGCCGCGGTCGTGGTCATCGGCTCCTTCCTGCTGCTGATGGTGAGCGGCGGGTGGCTGATGCGGCGGCTCGCCGATGTCTTCGCAGCGGGTTTCAGCTTCGACCTGCGCACGCTTGCGCAACCGCTCGGTCTGCCGACGGTCTTCGCGCGCCAGCTGCTCGATGCCTTCGTGCTGTTCGCCCCGCTGCTCGCGCTGACGATGGTGCTCGCGGTGCTCGCCTCGGGCCTGACCGGCGGGTTTCTGTTCAGCCTGAAACCGATCGAGCCCAAGGGCAGCAAGATCGATCCTCTGCAGGGATTCAAGCGCATCTTCGGGGCCCATGCCGCCGTCGAGCTCGGCAAGGCGCTGCTGAAGTTCGTCGTGGTGTCGCTGGTGCTCTGGTGGACGCTGGTCAGCGAGTTCGAGACGCTGATGAATGTCGGGCGGATGTCGCTGGAGCCCGCCCTCGAACTGGCCGGGCGACTGATCGCGCAGCTCTCGCTGTTCGTCGCGCTCAGCCTGGCCGTGATCGCGATGATCGATGTGCCCTGGCAGCGCTGGCAGTACCTGCGCCAGATGCGGATGACGCGCCAGGAGATTCGCGACGAGCTCAAGGACATCGAGGGCAGGCCCGAGGTCCGCGCGCAGCTTCGCCGTCGCCAGCGCGAGATCGCCAACGCGCGGATGATCCAGAGGGTGCGCGACGCCGACGTGGTCATCACGAACCCGGAGCACTTCGCGGTCGCGCTCGAGTACGACCCCACCGGCGATGCGCCGCCGACCGTGGTCGCGCTGGGGATCGACTTTCTCGCGCAGCGGATCCGGGAGGAGGCGCAGGTTCGCGGTGTCGAGATCTTCGAGGCGCCGCCACTCGCGCGGGCCCTGTACTTCACGACCGAGGTCGATCAGCCGATCCCGGAGGAGCTCTATCATGCGGTGGCGCAGGTGATCGCCTACGTGTTCAGCCTGCAGGGCGGACGACCCGGCACCGCGGCGCAGCGCCCGCGCCCGCAGGTGCCCGAGTCGATGGTCTTCGATGCCGACGGCCGGCGTGCCGGCGAGGGCGTCGCGGGGGCCGAGGGATGAGCACCGAGCAGCCGCCGCCGGATCCGCAGCAGCCCCAGCGGCCACCGCCGGCGCCACCACCTTCGCCACCGCCGGCGCCGCTGGCTTCGGCGCCGCCGGTTCAGCGCAGCGCGCCGCGGGCACCGCCCCCGCCCCTGATCGTCGGCAGCGGATCGCGCCATTCGGTGGAGCTCGGCAGCGGGCAGGGCAGCGTGGCCACCCGCCGGATCAATCCGCGTGTTGCCGCCCCCGAGGGCGGCGATGCCGCCGCTGCGCCCTTTGCGCCGCTGAGCGTACCGGCGATGCCGCCCGAGGAGGCCGCGGCGGCGCGGCGCTTCGAGAGTCTTCCGGAGCCTGTGTCCCGGCCGCCGGGGCCGGCATCCGCGGCGCCGCCCGCGACCAGCGTCGCGGCGCAGCCGGCCGACCCTGAGCCGCTCACCGACCGGCCGCCGATCCCCCCGCAGGAAAGCCCCGCGGTGGCGGTCGGGCCCGACGCGGTGCCCGACGAGGCTCCCGCGCCACCGGCCTCGCGCCGCAACACGCTCGCGCAGCGGCTGCAGGCGCTGCGTGAAACCAACCTGCAGCGGCGCTCCGCGCTCGAGCGTCTGCAGAGTCAGAGCCGCTGACCCCCGAGGGAGCACGACCGATGCCCGATCCCACCGAAGCTCCGCGCGGCGCCGCACCGGCCCCATCGGCCGTCGATGCCGCGGTCGTGCCTGCCCCCGACGCCTCCGGATCGCCGACGCGAGCCCAGCAGGCCGCCGCCGTCGGCATCTCCTTCGTCGAATGGGCGAACGTCAGGACCGAAGCCGGCGAGGAGATCCGGGCCACCGAGACGAGCGCGCCACCCCGCGCACTCGAGGCCGCGGCCGCGGCTGCGGCGGCTGCGCTCGCCGAGCCGCTGGCGCCCGCGGCCGACCAGCGACCGGAGCCTGCGCGGGCGACGCCCCCGGTTGCCGAGCCCGTGCCGACCGTGCTGCCTTCGCCCCCGGAGCCGTCGCCTCCCGCGAAGCCGCCGCCGTCAGTCCAGGCTGCCGCGGCCGCGCCGCCTGCCGGTGCGCCCGCCTCGGAGATCGCGGTCCAGCGCGCCGAGTTCGAGGATCTCGCGTCGACAGTGCTCGATGCGGCCGACATCGCCTCGCAGTCCGCGAAGGCCGCGACCGAGGCGGGGGAGTCCTTTCGCAGCACGCTGGCCGCGATGATGGGGCTGCGCGCGCGCCTGGCCCGCGAGTCCGTGCTGATCATGGGGATCGCCGGCGGCCTGATGACGGTCGCGCTGGTGGTCTTCATCACGCTGTCGGTGCGGATGGGGTCGCGCATCGAGCAGCTCGACGCGACCTCGCGCGCGGTCGGCAAGCGGGTGGCCACGCTCGACGCCGGCCTCGCACGCCTCGACGCGCTGGGCGAGCTGCCGGACCGTGTCGGCGAGATCGAGCTGCGGCAGGGGGCGCTGCTGAAGGCGCAGGTCGAGATCCAGTCGCGGCTCGAGCAGGCCTTGCAGCAGAGCGCCTCGGCGGCAGACCAGCTGCCGCAGCAGAGCGCCCGGCAGCAGGCGCTGGCCGAGGGGCTGCTGAAGCAGGTGCAGGCGATCGATGGTCGACTGCAGGCGCAGGCCGCGGCCCTGCAGTCGCTGAACCGCGATGTGCGTGCGATGCAGGGCTCGGCGGGCGAACTCGCCGCGATGCGGCGCGAGCTGCAGGCCGCGGCCGCCGCCGCACGCGAACGCCCCGAGCCAGCACGGCGTCCGGCGACCAGCGCCGCGGCTCCCGCCGCCGCTGTGCCGGGAACTCCGCCGGTATCCGCGATCCCGTCGGCAAGCGCCCGTGGCGAGCCCGCGCGGGACGGCTCCGCGGCGAGCGCACGCGATGCGATGGTGGTCTACCCGCGTCCCGGAGCGCGCGCGCCCGGAGCCACCGACGGCGCGAAGTCGCCGTGAGGAATGCGTCGGTGGGGCATGCCGGCGCGCCGCGGGCTTCAGCCGCGGCGCAACCGGTACTTGGTCATCTTCTCGATCAGCGTCGTGCGCTGCAGGCTGAGAAGGCGAGCCGTGCGCGACACGTTCCACTGGGTCTGCTCGAGCGCCTGCTCGATGTAGCCGCGCTCGATGTCGATCAGGCGATCGCGCAGCGAGAATCCGCCGGTGTGCAGCGGCTCGATGCCCTGGGCGCGCAGCACCGCCTCCTCGACCGGGTTGTGCACCGCCAGCGGCGAGCGTTCGGGCGTATCGGGCTGGAAGGTAGCGTCGGGCGCGCTGGCATCGGCGATGGCGCGCTCGAAGGGCCCGGTGGGCGATGGATCGGGCGCGGCACCGACGAGCCGCAGGCCGGCACCCGAACCCGGGCGCTCGGGCTCGGAGGGTGCAAGGCTCGTGCGCAGCCGGGCGAGGCCCGCCGGCAGGAGCCAGTCGGGCATGCCATGCAGCGACACCGTCTCGCCGGTGAACAGCGTGGAGAAGCGGTCGATCAGGTTGGAGAGTTCGCGGATGTTGCCTGGCCAGTGGTAGGCCCGGAAGGCCTCCATCAGGTCGGGGGCGATACGCACCGGCATCGCGCTCGGCGCCGCGAAGCGCGCCGCCAGGAAGGCGATCAGCTCGGGCAGGTCTTCGAGGCGCTCGCGCAGCGCGCAGGTGCGGACCGGCAGCACGTTGAGGCGGTAGTAGAGATCCTGGCGGAACTGGCCCGCCGCCACCTCGCTTTCGAGGTCGCGATGGGTGGCCGCGACCACGCGAACGTCGATGGGTACGCTACGGCTGCCCCCCAGCGGCTCGATCCTGCGCTCCTGAAGCACCCGCAGCAGCTTGACCTGCAGCTCGAGGGGCAGGTCGCCGATCTCGTCGAGAAAGAGGGTGCCGCCATGGGCGAGTTCGAAGCGCCCGACGCGGTCGCCCAGGGCGCCGGTGAAGGCGCCGCGCCGGTGACCGAAGAGCTCGCTCTCGAGCAGATCGCGCGGGATCGCGCCGCAGTTCACCGGCACGAAGGGCCCGTCGCGGCGCGGCCCTTCGGTGTGCAGCGCCTGCGCGACGAGCTCCTTGCCGGTGCCGCTTTCGCCCGAGATCAGCACCGTGGAGCTCGAGGCTGCCATCGTGCGCACCAGCGAGCGCAGTTCGCGCATCGCGTGGCTCTGGCCGATCATCGGCGTGTCGTTGGGGGCGTGCATCGTGCTGCGGGCTGCTGCGGGCTGAATCGGGGCCCGGCGAACTGCCCGGACGGTGGTGTGGCGGCGGCACAGGCGGCTTGCGCGCCCGTCCTTGCCACGGGCGCGGCATCGCTTCGACGCACGCAGCCGACATCGTAGTATCCCCCCAGCCGTCGAACAAGTCGCCCTCCCATAAAATTTCCCGGGATGACCACCCCTCACCGCGAAGCTCCCGAGGCGCTGCTGCAGGCGCTTGTCGACGCGATCGTCGGGCAGCGCACCAGCGTGCTGCTCGCCAGCGACGACGCCCAGGCGCTCGACACCTGCGGGCGGGCGCTGCTGCGCAGGCTGCGCCAGCTCGAGAGCCTGGATACCTCGGTGCTCTACGACATGGACCGGCAGCTGCTGGTCGAGCGCTTCAACCGGCTGCTGGAATCGATGTCGATCGACGAGGCCCGCCGCGCCGAAGCGGCCGCGGCTCGGGCGCAGGTCTGGCTGCTGCAGATCCAGGCAGCCGAAGGCATCGCGCAGGCGCAGCTCCTGATCCGTCTGGCGCAGGAGTTCCCCGGGGCGGGCGTCACGCTCGTGCTGCTGGCTCCCGACGCGGTCGGTCGGGCACTTGCCGAGTCGGTCGGACGCGGGCTGCGGGTATGGCGCCTCGAGGCGCCGCCGCCGTCGCCTGCCGCCAGCCTTGCCGAGGCGCTCGCAGCCGGCCCCGCCGACGAGCCGCCAGCGGTGCTCGATGTTCCGCCCTCGCGGCCCGCAGCTCGCGACGCTGCCGGCCGTGCGGTAGCCGGGCCGTCGATCCGGTCGCGCGCCGCCGGTGCACGATGGCTGGTGCGCGGAATTCTTTTTCTCTTCGTCATGACCGCGCTCGCGGTGGGCTGGCTGCTGCTCAGCCAGCGTGCCGGCGCGCCTCCCGCCGGGCCGTCGCCCCCGGGTACCCCGGCTGCGCCCGGCAAGGCTGCCGCGACGAGCGCGTCGCCGGTCGCGGTCGACGCCGCCGCCGAGACGACGCCAGGCCAGACGGCGAAACTCGAGGCGGATGCCGCCAGTGCCATCCGGACCGAGACCGCCGCCGCGGCCGGCCCGGCTGCCGCCGCCCCTCCTGCGCCTCCCGCCCCGCCTGCGCCTCCCCCGTCGCTCGCGCCCGCCGCCCCGCCAGCGTCCTCCGCGGCGCCGGTGACGATCCTAGGTGAGGGCGCACGCTGGGCCGCGGAACTCGATCCCGCCGCCTGGGTCGTCCAGCACCTCGTGCTCGACAGCCCCACCGCGGTCGCCGAGTGGCGCAACCGCCACGCCGGCCTGGCAAGCAGCCAGGTGGTCGCGATCCGCCGGCCGCGTTCCGAAGCGCGAGCCTATGCGCTGGTTTCGGGGCCCTTTGCATCCGCCGCCGATGCGCGCGCTTTCCTGGGTCGGCCCGGTGTGCCCGCGGAGCACTGGATGCGGCGTGCTGCCGGCCTGCAGGGCGACCTCGATCGTTCCGCGCTGGCTGCGACCAACTGACAGCGTGTGAACGAATCCCCCGAGCCCGGCGCTCGGCGCGGTGTCGGCGCGCTCAAGTCCGGGATGTTCGCGTCGATTCCTCCGGTACGCGGCCAAGGCGCGTCGCGCCCGCGGGCGGCCGGCCCGGCTCTCCCTGGACAGGATCCTCCCATGATCGTCTCGACCCTCCGGATCTCCCTGCCGATGCTCGCCGCTGTCGCGTGGCTCGCGGGATGCCAGTCGGTGCCTCTCGAGCTGGCCGAGGCCGATGCGGCGACGCCCCCGCCCGCAGCGCTCGCCCCGGCCGCGGCGCCAGCGACGACCGCCACGCCCGTGTCCGCCGCGCCGCGCAGCACCGCGGCGACCCGCCCCGCCGAGGCGTCGCCGCCGACGTCGCTGCTGTCGCCGATGCTCGAGCGGCGCGAGGCCTTCGTGGCCACCGGCTACGCGACCATCAGCGTCCAGAATCACAAGACGCCCGCCCAGCAGCGACTTCTCGCGATCCGGGCCTCGAAGCTGGACGCCTACCGATCGCTCGCCGAGCAGGTCTACGGGCAGCAGCTCGATGCCACCACGACCGTCTCGCAGATGACCGTGATGAGCGACACCTTCCGGGCGCGTGTCGAGGGCGTGATCTACGGGGCGGTGCTGGTAAGCATCACGCCGGTGGGCGACGACACCTACGAGACCACGCTCTCGCTCGACCGGGGGGTGGTCGAGGATCTTCGCAGCCTCTACATCGCTCAGCTCGCGGCGCGGACGGCGCCGCGGCGAGTGCCGTGAGCGCCAGGCTTCGGTTCCCGCCGCGGGTCGCGGGCGCCTGCCGGCGCCTTCCGGCGGTGCTGCTGGCCGCGGCCCTGTTCGTGGTCGGGGTCGCCCCGGCTGCCGCGCAAGCCGACGCGCAATCCGATGCACAGGGGCAGCTTCGCGCCATTCGCCAGGCGCTCGTCGATGCGGCCGCGGGTGCCCCCACCCGGGTGATCAGCTCGGCCTGGATCGACGAGCGTGGCGCCTTGCGCGAGGTCGCCCAGTTCCACAGCCAGGCGCGCGTCCGCGGGGTGAGGGTGCTTTCGTACCTGCGCGACGACGACCCGCCGTGGCGTGCCGTCGCCGATCTCGAGTTGCCCGGGCACCTGCGCGCAGGCCTGCGCCCCGACGGCGTCTGCGTCCCTGTCGCGACCGGCTGGCGGATGCCGGTCGCCCTCGAGGTGCTGGTCGACCCGGGGCTGCGCGGCGCCGACGCGCCGGTGGCCGCGCTGCTGGCGCGCGAGCTCGAGCGCTGGTGGCTGGGCGAGGCCAACCAAAGCCGTCGGTGGCTGCCGGTAGGGCAGGTGCTGCGTGCGCTGCCGGGTCAGCAGCCCGAGGACCCGCGGGTGTCGATACCGCCGGCGGCGGCGAGCTACCAGGTCGCGCTCCTCGGCGAAGCCGTGGAGCCCGCCCGCTGGGCCGACTGGCGGCTGCGGCTGACCATCGCCCGCCCACCACAGGGAACCGGGCCGATGACGCTCGGGCTGGCCTTCGCCCGGCGCGACCGCGCGCAGCCGGCGTGGCAGTCGCTCCGCACGATCGCGCCGGCCGGCAGCCCCCGCAGCCATCTCGGCTCGACCGAGCTCGGACAGCTTCGCGAGCTGCTCGCGCGCTGGGTCGTCGAATCCGACACCGCGGCCGCCTGCGAGCCGCCGCGCTTCGCGCTGCGCCGTGCCAGCGCCGAGCGATGGGACATCCCGGTCGGCGAGGGATCCGGCCTGCGCGTGGGCCAGCGGGTGCTGATCGCCGATGCGCAACGTGCGCTCGCGCGGCCTCTCGAAGAGGGTGCGCTCGAGCACCTCGGCCTGGCCGAGGTCGCGCATGTGTCGGAGCGCCGCACCGAACTCCGGCAGGTCGCCGGACCCCCGATTCCCGCGGGCGGCGACTGGATCGCCCTTCCGCTCTGAACAGGTCACCACCATGACTGCGCACATCGTCTCGGCATTGCGTCGGCGGGCGTCGCTTTGCGCGGTCGCGATAACCCTCGTGCTGGGCGCTCCCTGGGCGCTGGGGCGCGCCGAGGCGGCCCCGACGCCGGCTGCCGCCGCCGCCCCCGAGTCGACGCGCATCGACCCCGGCGTCGTGCGGCAGCGTGTGGTCGTGCAGCCCCGCGAAACCCTCGATGCGCTGATCCGTCGAACGCACAAGGGCAGCCCCTTTCGCGACGACATCCTGCGCCGGGCCTTCGTGCAGCTGAATCCGGCCGCCTTCGAGCGCGGCTCGGCTCACGCGCTGTTCGCCGGTGCCGAGCTGCAGGTGCCCACGCTGGCCGACGTGCTCGCGGTCGCGGGCGTCGCGCTGCCGCGTGCGCCGGAGCCCGAGGCCCGACCGGCGCGCGACGGAGCCGATGAGCCGAGGCAGTGGGTGCGCTATCCCTGATCCGGCCCCGCCACCCCCGCGCGTCGAGCGAAGCGACCGATGATCACCGCGACCGAGACCGCGCACCTGATCGCGCGGCTGCCGCAGATCATGCTCGAGGGGCGTGCGCCGGCGCTGCCCGCGGCCGATGTGCTCGAGTTGGGTCTGCGCGAGGGGCAGATCGTGCGCCCCGCCGTCGAGGTGCGCGGCCAGGCCCTCGCGCTGGTGCTGCAGGGGCGCGAGATCGATGTCGGACAGGCCTGGCGGCCACTTGCCGGCCAGCCGCTCGCGCTGCAGGTGCGTCTGATGGCCGACGGCTCCGCGCAGCTGCGCCCGCCAGGACCATTGCCGGGCTCGGCCGAGGCGGCCACAGCGCAGCCCGCCGCAGCTGCGCCCGCCGCACCCGCCGCGCTGCTTGCCGATCGCCTCACGCAGCTGCTGTGGCGGCCGTCGCACCTGGCGGGCTGGTTGTCGCTGCTGCAGTCGAGTGAACTGCGAGGCCGCGCCGCGGCCGCGGGACCGGCCGCCGATGCGGCCATCCTGCAGGCGATCCTGCCGCGGATGGGCGCGCTCACCGGCTTCGCGCTTCGTGCGGCGGTCCTGCGCAGCGGGCTCTTCGGCGAAAGCTCCCTGGCACGTGCTGGCGACGCGCCCGTGCTGCCCGACCTCAAGGCTCTGCTGCGTGCCTGGCAGGACGGGCTTGGTGAAGACCAGGCCGAGCTGCGGGCCCGGATCGGCGAGGCGGTCGACGACATCGAGGCCGCGCAGCTGCAGTCGGTCGAGAACGCGCAGCCGCGCGAGCTGCAGCTCACTCTCGCCCTCGGGTTCGCCGATGCGCCGCCGCTGCAGCTGCAGATCGCCCGCGAGGGTGGCGAGCGCGACGACTCTGGCGCTGCCTGGACCGTGAACGTGCGCAGCCGCAGCGAGCGCTGGGGCGAGCTGTCGCTGCAGACCCGCATCTTTGCCCAGGGCACGATCGAGCTGACCATGTGGGCCGAGCGCGAGCGCGTGTGCTCGCTCGCGCGCGAGGGCGCCCGACGGCTCGCCGACGAGCTGGCCACCGCTGGCCTGCGTCTGGCCGGTTTTCAGGTGCTGCACGGCCTTCGCCCGGTGGCCGATGCCGGCGACGAGGCGCCCGCGGGGCGCCTGCTCGACCTTCGCGCATGAGCAAGGGTTCGCGCATGGCCCGGGCGGTTGCCCTCGAGTACGGCGGCCGGCGCGCACCCGTGGTCACGGCCAAGGGCGACGCGGAGCTCGCCGAGCGCATCCTCGAGGCCGCCCGCCGCAACGGCGTGCACGTGACCAGCGACCCGCAGCTGCTCGCGCTGCTCGCGCGGCTGGAGGTCGGCGAGGCGATCCCGCCCGAGCTCTACACGGCGGTGGCGGTGGTGCTGTCCTGGGTCTACTGGCTCGAGGGGCTGCGCCCGGGCGACGAACGCCGCTGAGGCGGCGCGTGGCGCGTGGCGCGATAGCGGCTCAGGCGTCGCTGTAGCCGCGGCCCCGGCGACGCGCGCTGATCTGGCCGAGCCGGTCATAGACCTCGACCGACTGCAGCGCGCTGTCGGCGGTCAGCGCACCGAGCGCGCCGCGCACCGCGGCAAGCTGGTGCTGCACCAGGGTCTCGTTGCGGCGATGCGCCTGCTGGCACTGGCGAAGCAGGTCGCGAAGATCGGGGTCCTCGCCGGCGGCCGTGCGGCCACCCGGCGGGCCCGCGAGTGCGGCCAGGCTCTCGAGCAGATGCGCCTTGCCGGGTTGCAGGCGCTCGACGCGGGCGATGTCGCGAGTCTTCAGCGCCGTGAATTCTTCCTCGAGGGTGTCGGCGAGGGAGCGGGCGAGCGCCATCGCCTGATCGAGCGGGTCGTTCATCGGGTGACGGCAGCAGGTGCTGCGGCTGCATCGGCCCTGGGCGCGCGCACCGGCTTCAGCCCTGGATCATCCGCTCGATGCTGTAGAAGCTCTCGGCGATCCGGCGGCTGTCGAGCGGGTACTGGCCGTTGCGCAGTGCCTCCTTGATCGCCTCGACCTTCGCGCTGTCGAAGGCCTCGAACTCCATCGCGGCCTGGCGGGCGGTGTCGCTGAGCACGAGTTCGTCGGTCCGCGGCTGGCCGCGAGCCTCGGTCGTCGGTTGCGTGCCGGCGAGCGAGGTTTCTGCCGGACTGGTGCCGACCGGCGCCACCGGGCTGCTGCGATCGGTGCCGCGCTCCGCGAAGGGCGCGCGGCCCTGCGGATCGGTGCGTCCGAGCCTCGGGTAGGTGGATGTGGGGTCGGTCATCGCGCTTCGCTTTCCGCCGACCCGCAGGTCTGGCGAGGGGATCTCATACAGGGTGATTCGACGCCTGTGCCCGAAACTTTAATTCAATTGAATTCGACGGTGTTTTCCGCGGTCACGCGGCCGGTCACGATGCGTCCCGACTCCGGGTTGCGCAGCCGGATCCTGTCGCCGTGGATGCCGTCCTGCATCGCCTCCAGCCGCGCGGAGATCCGGTAGCGGCTCTGTTCGCCGACCGTGTAGGTGACCATCTGGCCGCGCCGCACCAGGGTCGCCGGCCTGAGATCGCCGCCGCGCAGCGGCTGGCCGGCACGCAGGTCGCGCACGAGCTCGGCGTGGATGAGTTCGCGCGGATCGCGCGGCGCGCGCGCATCCAGGCGATTCGGCTCGGTCTCGACCGTCG
>JBIIHU010000253.1:0-5376 GCA_044235405.1 Burkholderiaceae bacterium | reverse complement strand
ACCACGGGCTGGTCGTCGATCCCCACACCGCTGACGGCCTGTTCGTCGCGCAGGCCTGGCGCGAGCCGGGGGTGCCGATGGTCTGCCTCGAGACCGCGTTGCCGGCCAAGTTCGCCGAGACCATCCGCGAGGCGCTGGGCCGCGAGCCTGGCCGTCCGGCCGCCTTCGAGGGCATCGAGTCGCTCGCGCAGCGCTATACGCTGATGCCGACCGATGTCGGGATGCTCAAGCGCTTCATCGCCGAGCGCTGCGGCTGACGCCGCCGGCATGCAGGTCATCGGTTTCGCCGGCTGGTCGGGCGTCGGCAAGACGACGCTCATCGAGCGGCTGATCCCGCGGCTCGTGGGCGCCGGCCGGCGGGTCGCGCTCCTCAAGCACGCCCACCACGATTTCGATGTCGACACGCCCGGCAAGGATTCCTGGCGCCTGCGCTCGGCGGGCGCGCTCGAGGTGCTGGTGGCCTCGAGCCGCCGCTGGGCGCTGGTGCACGAGCTGCGTGGCCAGGTCGAGCCCACGCTCGAGGAGCACCTGGCGCGCCTGTCCGATCCCGACCTGGTCATCGTCGAGGGCTGGAAGCGGGCGGCGATCCCCAAGATCGAGATCCACCGCGAGACGCTGGGCAAGCCCTTGCTGCACCCGGCGGATCCGCATATCGTCGCCGTGGCCACCGATGACCCGATCGCCACGACCCTCCCGCGCCTGCCCTTGCGGCGCCCCGACGCGATCGCCGAATTCATTCTCGCGCTTCAAGCTGCCCGTCATGCCCCCGATGCTCAGACCCCTTGACGAGGCGCTCGCCGAGCTGCTTTCGCGTGCGCAGCCGGTTGCCGGCATCGACGCGGTCGCCACCGTGGAAGCTGCAGGTCGTGTGCTGGCGGCCGATCGGCACTCGACGATCGACGTCCCCTCGGCCGACAACACCCAGATGGACGGCTACGCGCTGCGCGCGGCCGATGTGCCGCGGCCCGGCGTTCGGCTGGCCGTGACGCAGCGCATCCCCGCAGGTCATCCGGGCCAGCCGCTCGCCCCGGGCACCGCGGCGCGCATCTTCACCGGAGCCTTCATCCCCGAGGGCGCCGATGCGGTCGTGATGCAGGAGCAGTGCGAAGCGCAGGGCGACGCGGTCATCGTGAATCACGCGCCCGCGCCCGGCGACTGGATCCGCCGTCGCGGCGAGGACATCCGGGCCGGTGGCCTGATCCTGTCCGCCGGCATGCGGCTGACGCCGCAGGCGGTCGGGCTTGCGGCCTCGGTCGGACTGGCGCAGCTGCCCGTGCATCGGCGCGTGCGAGTCGGCTGCTTCTTCACCGGCGACGAACTGGTCATGCCCGGGGAGCCGCTGCCGCCGGGGGCGATCTACAACAGCAACCGTTTCGTGCTGGTCGCGCTGCTGCGCGCCCTCGGTTGCGAGGTCACCGATCTCGGCATCGTGCCCGACAGCCTTGACGAGACCCGCGCCGCGCTGCGCGAGGCGGCGGCCGGTTGCGATCTGGTGGTTACCTCCGGTGGCATGTCGGTCGGCGAGGAGGACCATGTCCGGCCGGCGCTGCAGGCCGAGGGCGAACTGCAGCAGTGGCAGATCGCGATCAAGCCGGGCAAGCCGCTCGCATGGGGGCGGATCCGCCGCGCCGCCGCGGCCGACGGGAGCGCCGATTTCATCGGGCTGCCCGGCAATCCGGTCTCGAGTTTCGTCACCTTCCTGCTGCTGGTGCGGCCCTTCGTGCTGCGACTGCAGGGCGCCGCCCGTGTCGAGCCGGTGGCGCGTGCGATGCGCGCCGATTTCGACTGGCCCAAGCCCGACCGGCGGCGCGAGTTCCTGCGGGCTAGAATCAACGCCGACGGTGGGCTCGAGCTTTTCCCGAACCAGGGTTCGGCGGTGCTCACATCCACCGCGTGGGCCGACGGTCTGGTCGATACCCCGCCAGCCACGGCCATCCGCCGTGGCGATACCGTGCGTTTCCTTCCCTTCGCCGAACTGCTCGCATGAATGTCACCGTGCTCTTCTTCGCCAGCCTGCGCGAGGCGCTCGGCACCGCTCGCGAGCGCGTGACGCTGCCCGAGGGCGTGCGTACCGCCGGCGCGCTGCGCGAGCACCTGTGCCTGCGCGGCCCGGCCTGGCGGGCGGCGCTCGGTGCCGAGCGTCCGGTGCGGGTCGCGGTCGACCAGGCAATGACCGGGCCCGAGGCGGCGCTTGCCGACGGTGCCGAGGTGGCCTTCTTTCCGCCGGTGACCGGGGGCTGAGCCGCTGCCGAGGAGCCGTCTGCCGTGAGCGTTCGCGTCCAGTCCGAGGACTTCGACACCGGTGCCGAGATCGCGCGGCTGCGGCAGCACAATCCGCGCGTCGGCGCGGTGGTGGCCTTCGTGGGCACGGTGCGCGATCTCAACGAGGGCATCGGCGTGGCGGCGCTCACCCTCGAGCACTACCCCGGCATGACCGAGAAATCGCTCGAGTCGATCTGCGACGAGGCGCGCGGGCGCTGGCGCCTCGAGGACCTCACGATCATCCACCGGGTGGGCGAACTGCGCCCGACCGATCAGATCGTGCTGGTCGCGGTTGCCTCGGCGCATCGTGGCGAGGCTTTCGCGGCCTGTGAATTCCTGATGGACTACCTGAAGACCCGCGCGCCCTTCTGGAAGAAGGAGGCGACGCCCGAGGGCGGGCGCTGGGTCGAGGCCCGCGACAGCGACGAGCAGGCCGCGAGTCGGTGGTCGGCTTGAGTGCGATCGGCGCGCTCGCGGTGGCCGCCGGCGCGGTGGTGGGCGCCTGGTTTCGCTGGCTGTTCGCGATGCTGCTCAATCAGCCCGGCGCACCGATCCCGGCCGGCACGCTGGCGGCCAACCTGATCGGCGGGCTGCTCGTCGGCATGGCGATGGCCTGGTTCGAAGCCCATCCGTCCGCGCATCCCGCCTGGCGCCTTTTCGCGGTCACCGGTTTCCTCGGCGCGCTGACCACCTTCTCCACCTTTTCGGCCGAGTCGCTCGCGCTGGTGCAGCGCGGCGCCTGGCTCGCCGCCTTCGGGCACAGCGCAGCCCATCTGCTCGGCTGCCTGCTCGCCGCCGCGCTCGGCTTTCGGCTTCTGCGATGACCGTCGATGCCGCGCCCGGCTGGCTCTGGATCGGCTTCACGCTGGTGGCTGCCTGCTCCCAGACCTTTCGCAACGCGATGCAGCGCAGCCTCACCGCGCGCCTGGGCACGGTGGGCGCCACCCATGTGCGCTTCCTGTTCGGGCTGCCTTTCGCCTGCCTGTTCGTCGCCCTGATCCTCCTGCTGTCGGCGCCTGCCCGCGCGCTTGCCTTCGGTCCCGAGTTCTGGGCGTGGGTGGTCGTGGCCGGGCTCACCCAGATCGTCGCCACGGCGCTGATGCTTGCGGCGATGCAGCTGCGCTCGTTCACCGTCGCGACGGCTTACGTCAAGTCCGAACCGGTGCTGGTCGCGCTGCTGGGCTTCGCCTTCCTCGGCGACCGGCTCGGCCTGTGGGCGATCGCGGCGATCGTGATCGCCACCGCGGGGGTGCTGCTGATGTCGATGGCCACGCCGGCCGCTGCGCCGGCTCGCGTGGCGGTGCCCGCGTGCGGACCGGATGCCGCGCAGGCGCCGACGCCATCGCGCTGGCGGGCCGCGTTGCTGGGCATCGCCGCCGGCGCGATCTTCGCGCTGTCGGCGGTCGGTTTTCGCGGGGCGGTGGTGGCTCTGGGCGACGATGCGGTGCACGTGCGCGCGTCGGTCACGCTGGTCATCGGCCTGGCCATCCAGAGTCTCGTGCTGTCGGCGTGGCTTCGCCTGCGCTCGCCAGGCACGCTGGGCGAGATCCTGCGCGCCTGGCGCCCATCGCTCGCGGCCGGCGCGCTCGGCGCCTTCGCGTCGCTGTGCTGGTTCACCGCGTTCGCGCTGCAGACCGCCGCCGCGGTGCGCACGCTGGCGCTGGTCGAGATCCTGTTCGCGCAGGCGATCTCGCGGCAGCTCTTCGCGCAGCGCGCCAGCGGCGGCGAGGCCGCCGGCATCGCGCTGGTGGTGCTCGGGGTGGGGGCGCTGCTGCTGAGCGGCTGATCCCCGTGGGCGGGTGCCGGCGCGCCGCGGCTGGCGCGCACCAGCTCCCCGGCCGCGCTCAGCGCCCGCGGAACACCGGCTCGCGTTTCTCCACGAAGGCCTTCGAGGCCTCGCGGTGGTCCTCGGTCTGCCCGCAGTGCACGTGATGTGTCGCTTCGAGGTCCAGGCAGTCGTCGACCTCGCCGGCCATCGCGCGGTTCAGGTTTTCCTTCATGTAGCGGTAGGCCACCGTCGGCCCCTTGGCCAGCCGCAGCGCGATCTCGCGGGTGCGCGCCGCGAGATCCTCGGCCGGGCAGACCCAGTTGGTCAGCCCCAGGCGCAGCGCCTCGTCGGCGCCGATGCGATCCGACAGGTAGTAGAGCTCGCGCGCCTTGGCCGAGCCGACCAGCTGGGTCAGGAAGTAGGTCCCGCCGTAGTCGCCCGAGAAGCCCACCTTCGCGAAGGCGGTGGTCATGATCGCGGTGCTCGCCATGATCCGCAGGTCGCAGGCGAGCGCCAGCGACAGCCCCGCGCCGGCTGCCGCGCCCGGCAGCGCCGCGATCGTCGGCTTGGGCATCGTGAACAGCTTGCCGGCGGTGGCCCGCTGGTTGATGCGCTGCCGGTGGATCGCGCCGTCGATGGTGTTGTCGCCGACCGTGCCGTCGCCGCGCGCGGCCATGCCCTTGACATCGCCGCCGGCGCAGAAGCCCTTGCCGGCACCGGTGATCACGACGACCTTCACGGCGTTGTCGAGCTCGGCCGACGCCAGCTGCGCGGCGAGGGCCGCGGTCATGTCGCGCGACATCGCGTTGCGCGCGTCGGGGCGGTTGAGGGTGAGCGTAAGCACGCCCTCGTCGAGGCTGGCGAGTAGGTCCTGGGTTCCGGTATCGAGGATCGTGGGCATGGGGGCATCTCCTTGGGGGACGGATCGGGACGTCCGATCTCACTATTGCCGTCTCTCGCCTGCTCGGGGCGCGGCTGTTGTGGACAATGAGACTGACACGCGCGCACACCAGGACAACGACGGAGGAATCCCGATCATGCTGCAGAAAGCCACGCCATCCGGTTCCGGTTTTGGATCCAACCCGCAGGACGACCTGCACGATCTGCGGATGAGCGACAAGTCGATGCCGCTCCTGGAGCAGGTCAAGCGCTTCGTCGCCGAGGTCGTCGACCCGATGTCGGAGAAATTCCATGAGCTCGGCGAAGGCCGTGCCGACCCCTGGAGCTATGTGCCCGGCCAGCTCGAGCTGCTCGAGGAGGCCAAGAACGAGGCCAAGCGCCAGGGCCTGTGGAACTTCTTCCTGCCCAACGCCGAGACCGGCGAGGGCCTGAGCAACCTCGACTAC